>JBEKRW010000029.1:0-16196 GCA_049517595.1 Candidatus Cybelea sp.
AGTCCGCCATCGCTTCGAGCAGCTCGGCATGCATGCGCGCGGCTTGATCTTGCAAGTCGGCCGGGATGGGCTCCTCACCCGCATCGAATTTGAAGGCTTTCATTTGAGCCAGGTCCACGTAGCCCGAAAACTGTTCGGCGCTTCCGATGGGCAACTGCTCGGCGACGACGTGGCGACCGTACGCACTTTGCAGCGCGGCCAGAGTCCCGGCAAAGTCGGCGCCCGGACGGTCCATCTTATTGACCACGAAGATATGCGGCATCCGCACCGACTCCAAGTAGTCCACCAGTGCCTGCGTCTGCACGACGCGACCGGGGTCCGCCTCGACCACGACGATCGCTGCGTCAACGCCGGCCAGCACCTGTTTGGTATCTTCGAAGAAGTCGATGAACCCCGGCGTGTCGATGATCGAGATATCGATGTCGTCGGCCGTGGTATGCGCGAAGCCCACCGATGTTGATTGCAGGTGGGCCACGTCTTCAGGCTCGTGATCGGTGACGGTCGTTCCGTCGGCGATCGATCCGCGTCGTCCGATCGCGCCCGTATGGGCAAGGATCGCTTCGACGAGCGTCGTCTTGCCCGCGTGATGGGGCCCAACGAATGCGATATTTCTAAGGCGCACGATATCCGCCACTGGCTTTAGTCCCCTGTAGAAAAATGGATGTTAGCGGCGCTTTGCCGCGGGTTTCTTCTTTTTGACGCTCTTCTTCGCGGGTCCGGCTGCAGGCCGCTTCGGCTTAGCTGGGCGGCGCGGCGCAGCGGTCTTTGCCGCCGGCTTCTTACGAACCGTAGTCTTGCTGGAAATCTTCTTAACGACTTTTTTGGCGACGGCGCTCTTTTTCGCGGCCTTCTTCGCGACGATGGGCTTGGCGGGCGGCGCCTTTTTAGCGACTGGCCGGGGCGGCGGCTTTACGACCGCCTTCTTTGCTTTGGCCGTCGCGGGCGGCGCCAGCGGGCGCGCCGGCCTTTTCTTTTCAGGCGGCGCGGCAGGTTTGGCGAGGCGCGCGGCCTTCGCTTTGGTCGCCGACGACGTCGACTCGGCGGTGCGGCGAGAGGTGCTCGCAGCCGGCGGAGCCGAGACGGTGGGACGCTTCGACGTGCGCGTTGAGTCGGCGGCGCGTTTCTTCGGCCCGCTCTCGCGAGCGGCGCGACCGCCTTCGCGATGTCCTGCGCCGGTCGGCTCCTCCTCGGGCAACCCCAGCTCGGCGCGGCCATAGCCGGTGATGCTGCTGCCCGGCGCGGCTGGCTGGCGTCCAGCCTGGGCCTGCGCTTCGAGGTGCTCCCGCGTCGCGCGCAATGCCACGCGAGCGAGCCTGCCCGCGACCGGAAAGACGAGTTCGTTGATGTGAGCATCGTCGAGAAGCCCGAGGATGACGTCGAACGCGTTGCCCTGGTCTTTCGGGCTGTGAGCGTCGGAACCGATGCAGAGCCCGACACCGCGGGCTTTGGCCTTGCGGATGAGTCGCGCGTTGGCCTCGAGATATTTTTTCTTGCGATCCTCGGGATGGTCGCGGTAAAGAAACCGCGTGTTGATCTCAACGGCGATGCCTTGCCGGTGGCAGATGTCGAGCAAGCGATCTTCGTACTGCTCCAGCGCTTTTTGGACGGGCCAACGCCCCAGCGTCGCCGGAACGTAGAAGTGTCCCGCGATATGCGTCGGCAGCTTCTCGAGATCGTCGAAAAGCTTGGCGGTGTAGAGCTCCCAGAGCGTTTCGGTGCTTATCGTCTCGTGAAGATCGCCGAACTCTTCGCTGTCGAAGGCCCACGGCCAATCGGCGCCTTTTTCCGGATGGTGGATCGGAACGAAGTGTACCGAGCGGATAATTCCATCGGGACGTAGCGCATCGACGATGTTCTGAGCGTCGGGGCGCGCACGGGGATCGTTATCCATCTCGGCGCCGATAGCGAACCGCATCCCGCGGCGCAATCCCTCCGAGACAACCGCGGCGTGCCCAGGGTCGACGCCGGCGGTTTCGGCGGCGCCGATCAGATCGCCGGCCTGTGCGAGCTTGAGGGCCCGGCGAACCGTTGCGACCGCTCCGGGATCCTCGAACGTCAGATAGTTGGCGTGGTCGGCCACCATGAGAAAGCGCGGAGACGCCCGGCGGCAGGCGTGGTAGAACCACAGGAAAAGCATTCGCGCGGAATATGCGAGTGGCCGTTCCTCTGTAAAAGGCCGGTGTTCGCCCTTGGCGTGACCGTGAACGTCAGGGATGGCGGCGATCCGAGGATCGGTCATCTGTCAAAAATAGCGTAAATCGCCACCTTCGTTAAGGTTGGCGTCTAGCCGCGGTAGCCCTCCATTTGAAGAAGCTTGGCTTTCATTTCGACTCCGTAGAAATAATCGTGCAGTTCACCCGATGAGTCGACGACGCGGTGGCACGGAAAAAGCAGCGGAAGGGGATTACGCGCCATGACGCGGCCGACCGCACGTGCGGCCTTGGGGCGTCCGATCTGCGTCGCGACCCACGCGTACGAACGAACCTCGCCGGGCGGGATGCGTGCTGCCGCACGAAGGGCGGCTTGTTCGAAGGGCGTGAGATCGCTGATATCAACGGCAGCATCGTCGACTTTCCAGGTGCTGAAGAATCGCTCGATCGTGCGCACGAGCCACGGAGGCGCTTCTCCCAGAACGACGGGCCGGCGTAAGCGGCGCTCGGCGCGACCCGCAACTTCTTCAGGCGAATCACCGGTGTCCAAGCTAAGGTAGGCGATGCGCTGGGCTTTGAATCCAGCGTAGAGGCGTCCCAGGGGCGTGGCGATTACCGACAGCACGATGGGCGCCGCCAGTCCTTTGAGCGCGGCGATGTGTTGGACGACCTTTTTTGCCAGATCGCAAGACGGTTCGGGACGCGGCAGACAGGAGAGGCAGTAAGCGACACCCGCGTATTGCTCGTAAACCGCCTGACATGAGGGGCAGGCGCGAAGATGAGTGTGGACGGTCTCCTTAAGCGAGGCTTGGCACTCGCCGCGGAGTTCGTCCCACAATGCATCGACGTCACGACAACGCATGGACGGGAACTCCTTCCGGGTTGAATCTTCCTATCTGCGGTCCAAGAATGCGCCGCAGGATGCGTACGGCTCGATGAACGTGCGACTTCACCGTTCCGATCGGCTGGTTGAGAATCTCGGCAATCTCCGGGTGACTGCGTCCTTCGATGAAGCGTAGGGTCGCCGCGGCGCGCAAATGCATCGGCAGCTGGAGCAGGGCACGCTCGACCAGCGCGATCTCCGCGTTTTGCTCGACGATTCTTTCGGGCTGAGGCGGCCCCTCGTTTGATTCGCGTAAGAGGGCGTCGGGGTCGGCCAGCGCATCGAGCGCTACGTTGGCGGGGCGCTTGCTGCGGAGGCGATTGCGGGTTACATTCAGCGTAATCGTGTAGAGCCAGGGCTGCAGCCGCAGGTCCGCTCGCTGCTCGGGCGACATTTTGCCCAGAGCGCGATAGGCGCGAACGAAGGCGTCCTGAACGATCTCTTCAGCGTCCTCTCGGTTGCCGGTCATTCGCAATGCGAACCCGTAGAGCCGGCGCTGATAGTCGTCGACGACTCTCTCAAAGTTTTCGACGCTCGGGGCCGAGGCCGCCGCACCGTGCGCGGCCGCCGTTCGACCCGTTGGACTCGCTGTTGGCACGTATACTCCCACGAAGGAGTGGTGCGGGTGCGCTCATACAGTGCCCCCGACACCACCGCTAGGGCCCGTGGTTTCACATCGTGGGAGAAAACTCCTCAAAACCGGCGCGGCACGTTCCCTAAAGCGCAGGGGAATTCGCCTCCGCTCCTAAAGGGTCGCCATGCCGATTTCGCTCGGGCCGCTGGCCCGAAACCCATAGGAAACCGCTTCGTTGCAGTAGCAGAAGCGGTTTTTTTGTTTGGAGGGATGAGAGGTGCAGTTGATGTCACAAGCCGTGATCGATCCGACGGAGATCTCGCTGGATGCTTACACGATGTGCAGTTTCGTACCGAACCTGGGCTCGGCAAGAGCCATTCCGTTGGTGCTGATCGGGTACCGCCAGAGCGAGGATCCGTGGTTCGTGTGGCTCGTTCCCAAAGAGGGCGTAGATTCCGCGGGACTCACCGACGATCCGTACTACGCCAAGGTCTTACGCGACCCGCGCGCCTACTTCATGAAAAAACTGGCGAAGTACGTCGAAGAGACCGGCTCGGTCAAGCGTGGAATCGAAATGCTGATCGACTGTCACCAAAACCATTTAGCATTAACGCCGCTGACGGAACTGGGCGAGCAACCCTTTCGCCATCCGCTGCAAGTCGAGCTCATCGGAGCATTTTGAGCATTTTCTCCGCCTGACCGACGTCGCGCTCGTCCCTCACCACGCGAATCGCTCTGAGGTACGTGATGTGCACCGGGATGAAGACGGCCGGGTGATCTTGACGCAAACGCGCGTCAATCGTTAGCCTCGCGCTGAGCGCTAGTAGCCTCGCATCGTCGCCCGCGTAATACGCCGTGCCGTCCATGCGCATCGTGCCGGAAATGCTGGCGTCGGAGCTTCCCGGCAACGTCCCGGTCATCGGTCCCACGGCCTGAAAGCGCACGGCTACTGTCGGGCGTCCGTCAACCGGACCGCCGGTACCAGGGCGCAAAGAACCGTGGAGCACCGAGTCTCCCCCGAGCGGAGAGCTTGCCGAGAAGGGAACTCCGCCGTGGAGCTCGCGTAAATCCCGGAGCGTAACGGGGTCGAGCTGCACGGCAAATGGCTGATTGAGGATCGTGAGAAAGTCCGGATCGTCGTCGACCCGGCCCGCGAACGAGCCATCGGGAAGGAGCTCGGTGACGAACCGGGCGTCGGCGCTGCTCTTGCCGTCGGGGGAGTAGCGGACGTAGTGCGCCCGCGCTTCAAATCGCGTGGCCTTACCGTCTTGCTTGATCGATAGGCCTTCGGTGCCGGCGTACGAGACTCGCGAAATCGTCGCGGTGGACTCTATCCGATAAACGTCCTCGCCCGCCAAATCGTACCGAACGCCCGCAAAGGCCGGCTGTAATACCGGCAGGAGCGCGGTAACCAGGACGAGGCCGAGTTTGATTGTGTGCTCCGTTTCTGCCGAGAAGAACTTTCTTCTACAGTATCACCCGATGCAAGAGCAAGCTTTGGCTAGAGCAAGCTTTGGCTCTCTACATCCGGTTCGGAGCAGTCCGCCGCCGTTGGGTGAGAAAGAAACGCACGTCGACGGTACCGTCGCAGACGACCACCGCATCGGGGTTGGTAAAGGTGCGTCCGTTGACGTCGATCGTGAAATCGCCGGCCACAAGGCCGGCGAGCGTTCGATGAACGCTGCGCGAGAACTTGTCGCCGGGGGCACGCGTCCCTATCACTTCGCGGACGGCAAATCCGAGCAGGTCGCGGATACGCAGCGGCGTGGCAAGCGCAAAGGCACCAGAGCCGCCTTGGACGACGGCATGGAGATCGAGCGGTACCTTCACTCGGATCATGGCACGACAATTTCTGCCGCATCGAGGAGCTGCCTGCTGCCAAGGATAAATGAATCGCCCGATGTCCTTCGGGAACGTGCCGGCCGACATGCTGGTGGGTACAGTCGAGAAGCTTCTCGCGAAGATTGACGAGGCCGATCTCGCCGCTTTCTACGAGCGCGGGATTTCGACGATGCCTTCGGAAGCGTATCTGGCGTTCGTCGAATCCGTCTTTGCCGCGTTTCGCGAACGCGGGGAGTCCTCCGAGGATGCCGCCGAAGGCGCCGGTACGACGTTGGAGAGTATCGCGAAGCGGCAAAACGGCGCCGCTGGAGCGCTATTGGCGTACGCGCGAAGCAATCCGGACCTGCTCAAGGAGGCGACGGTGCTCTGCGTTTCGCGGCGGCCCGAGTTCGTTACGGCGTTGCCCGCTGGGCTTCGCGACGCGCTGGCCGAACGGCTGATGCCCTGAACGGAAGGGAACCGCCCCGCCGGCGACGCGGCGATGACGAGCCCTCCGGCGGAGGCCTTCCGGTTTTCCCACTCATCGTGGTCGTTATTCTGGCCGGTCTTCTTTTGGGAGGCGTACTCGCGCATTTCTTCGGAGGCTCGGGCGCATCGCAGCGGCCGCAGGCGACAGTTGCCGAGGCGAGCGTACCGCCGGTAACACCGCTGCCGTCGGCGTCGCCAATGGCCTCGGCGACACCGCGTGCTACACCGTCGACGACAACGTCGCCGAGCACCGCCCCGACGCCCACGCCAACGTCCAAACCGACGCCGGCCAAACATCTCGCGCCCACCGCAAAGCCGGCAACGCCGACGCCCGCGCCCAGTGCGACGCCGAGTCCTAGCGCAACGCCGAGGCCTCGTGCCACGTTGCCCCGGACGCCCCCGGTTGCGACCGCGACGAGCAAGGCGAGCGCCGCAACGCCGGCACCGGCTGCACCAATCCCGGCGGCGTCTCCGAAAGCCTCAACCGGTGAGCATGCCGCGTCGCTCGTGCGCTCTTATCTGGAAGCGCTCGCGCACGGCGATCGCTCAACGGCGAGCACGTATCTCGCGGGTGGAAGCCCAAGCGAAACGTTCATGAACGGCGAGGCGCAGGTCGAGTCCGTACGTGCGACCCCTGGAGCCAACTCGGGATATCAGGTGACGGCCGACGTCAAGTCGGGCGGAGTTGAGTACTACGGGACGTTTACGGTTGTGCCGGGCCCGAGCGGTTTACAAATTACCGACCACTACTGGATTCGCCCGCAATAAGCTGACGAGTCGCACTAGCTGCGACAAGGTGCTATTCTTCGTCGGGCCAATCGGCGAGACGGCCGATCGCCGCGCTCTTTAGGACGCGCAAGCCCAGCATCGCACACTTCATGCGCGTTGGACTGATGCCGATCCCAACGTTCTCCAAGACGGCATCCTTCGGCAACTTCGCAACGTCGGCGAGTTTCATTCCCTTGACGCTTTCCAGCAGCATCGAGGTCGAAGCCTGACTGATAGCGCAGCCCTTTCCGAAGAAGCGTACGTCGCTGATCTTGCCGTCGTCGAGCTTGAGCTCCACGCGAATCTGGTCGCCGCAGAGCGGGTTGACGTCTTCGGCTGCGGCGTCAGGCTGCTCGAGGGTCCCGAAGTTGCGCGGACTGCGGTAATGGTCGAGGATATAATCCCGGTAGAAATCGTCCATTAGATGCGAAAGACGCGCGCGGCCTTTTCGAGTCCCTCGCAGAGCGCGTCAACGTCGGCTTCGGTGTTGTAAATATAAAACGAGGCGCGGGCGGTGGCGGCCCATCCGGACTTTTCCATGAGCGGCATCGTGCAATGGTGACCCGCCCGTATGCAGATGCCTTCGGTGTCGAGAATCGAGGCGAGATCGTGCGGGTGGATGTCGGCGAAGTTGAACGAGATAACGCCCGAGCTGCGCTCTGGATCGCGCGGTCCATAGATCGCGAGGCCGCGCGGCTCGAGCGCGCAAAGGCGCTCCAGTGCGTAACCGGTCAGCGCGCGTTCGTGCTCGCGAACCCACGGCATCCCGAGCGCCGACAGATAATCAGCTGCTACGCCGAACGCGATGGCATCGGCGATGTTGCTGGTTCCGGCCTCGAAGCGGCGGGGCGGATCGGCAAAGGTGGTCTGCGTGTATTCGACCTTGCGAATCATGTCGCCGCCGGAGAGAAACGGCGGCATCGCTTCCAGGATCTCGCGCTTTCCGTAGAGACAGCCGATCCCGGTGGGGCCGAGCATTTTGTGTCCGCTAAAGGCATAAAAATCGGCATCGAGCGCTTTGACGTCGAGCGGAAGATGCGGCGCGCCCTGTGCCCCGTCTACCAGCACGACCGCACCGGCAGCGTGCGCGCGCGGAATAATGGTTTCCAGTGGCGCGATGGTTCCGAGCGTGTTGCTGGCGTGCGAGATCGCGACGAGCTTGCAGCCGTCGAGCAGCCGGTCGAGGTCGTCGAGAATGTGGATGCCGCGAGCGTCGACCGGAATGAAGCGTAACTCGGCGCCGGTTCGCGCCGCCAGCAGTTGCCACGGAACGAGATCCGAATGATGCTCGAGCTCGGTGAGCAGGATCGCATCGCCCGGGCTGACGTGCCGGTCGCCCCAGGAATACGCGACCAGGTTTATCGCTTCGGTCGTATTGCGGACCCAGACGACTTCGGAAGTGTTGGCGCCGATGAACCGCGCCAGCTTGACGCGAGCCTGCTCGTACGCGTCGGTTGCACGCTGCGCGATCTCGTAGACTCCGCGATGGATGTTCGCATTATATTGTTCGTAGTAATCCACCAGCGTCTGGATGACGGCCCGCGGCTTCTGCGACGTCGCGGCCGAGTCGAGATAGACCAGCCGCTTCCCGCGCGAGGTCGGTCGCGCCAGAATTGGAAAATCGGCAATGATGCGCTCGATACTCTTGTCACCCTGAGCGGAGTCGAAGCGAGAACGCAGCGTTTGAGTCACGAAAGTTTTGCCGCCAGGGCCGCGCGAATCTCGTCGCGCAGCTGCGCGGTTGGAAAACGCTCGATGGCCGGCTCGAAAAACCCCAGCGCAATCATTCTCTCCGCAGCGGTGCGTTCCAAGCCGCGGCTTTCCATGTAGAAGATTTGTTCGGCATCGATCGCGCCGACGGTTGCGCCGTGATAGGCCTTGACGGCGTTCGCGCCGATTTCAAGCGCGGGCACCGAATCGACGTGGGCGGTCGGCGAGAGCAGCAGGGCATCGTCGCGCAGACGAGCGTCGCTTCCTTGGGCGTGCGGCGCGATACGAATGTTGCCGAGAAAGCGCGCCTGCCCGCGCTCGAGAGCGGCCGTCTTAACGAGCGTCTCGGAGGTTGCATCGCCCGCGCGATGATCGACCGTGCTGACCACGTCGACGTGCTGCGAGCCGCGCGGAAAAAAGATCGCGGTGAGATCGGCTTGGACTCCAGGCGCTTCAATCGAAACCGAAAGGTCGCTGGCGGCTAGCTCGCCGCCGAGTTCGGCCGATGCCCATGCCATTCGCGCTTCGCGTCCGGGACGAGCGGCTCGGTTCCAAATGATCCGCGCTCCGTCGCCGGAGTTCTGAAAGGCAGCGTAGTGCACGTCCGCGCGCTCTTCGGTAACCACTTCGGTTGCGCCGCAGATGAAGGCTCCGGCGCCGCCCTCGATGCGCTCGACGATCGTGGCGCGTGCGCCACGTTCGGCTAAGACGACACTCCACGGAAAGATCGCGGCTCCGGCGGGTGCGCTGTAGTGGATGACGATCGGGACGTCGCAAGCGTGGTCGGCTCGCACGTGGACGAAGACGCCGCACTGTGCGAAGGCCGCTGCAAGCGAGCCGAACTTCGTGGCTGCAATTCCGGTGGTTCCGAAAGCACGTGCCAAGAGTTCGGGGCATTCGCGCGCCGCGGTCGCTAGATCGGAAACGAAGACTGACGAATCGTGATTTTCGACTCGTACGTTGGCGGCGCTCAGATCGATTGCGTTTGCCTCGGGGGCAATGGACTCAAAGTCCACTCGCCAGAAACGTCCCGGCTTTTCGCGGCCGCTTCGTAAGGAAACGAAACGGTCGAGCGCGCGCGTGCGCTGCTCGACGGAGAATGGTGACGGATCTAGCTCGGCAACGCGGTCGTAGAGCTCTCGCGTCGCATCGTCGCGATCGGCGACGACGGGAGCGGGACTAGGCAACGACGGCACTCTCCTCACGCAGCTTGTCGTAGCCCTCACGCTCGATACGATGCGCCAGGTCGTGGCCGCCCGTCTTGACGATGCGTCCGTCGATCATGACGTGCACGACGTCGGGAATGACGTACGAAAGAATTCGCGGGTAGTGGGTGATGATCAAAAAGCCGGTGTTACGTCCCTCATCGCTCGCGCGCAACGCGGCAATCGAGGTGCCGACGTCCTTGAGCGCATCGATGTCCAGACCCGAATCGGTTTCGTCGAGAATCGCGTACTTGGGCGCTAGGACTGCAAGCTGCAACATCTCGAGCCGCATTTTCACTCCGCCCGAGAAGCCATCGTTGAGATAGCGGCCCATGAATGAGGGGTCGATGCCGAGCTGCTCCATCTTTTCCAAAAGAAGCGCGCGGAATTTGGCGGGCGGAAGGTCGCCCGGCCGTTCGGCCTGCCGAGCCGCGTGCAGAAAGTTCGCGACCTTGACCCCTGGGATCGCAGCGGGATACTGGAAGGAGAGGAAGAGTCCGGCGCGGGCACGCTTATCCGGAGGAAGCGCCAACATGTCCTCACCGTCGAGTTCGACGCTTCCGCCAGTCACTTGATATTGAGGATGGCCGGTGACCGAAAAGGCGAGCGTCGATTTGCCGCTGCCGTTGGGGCCCATGAGGGCGTGGATCTTTCCTGGTTCGACCGTGAGGTCGATCCCTTTGAGGATTTCCTTGCCGGCGACTTGGCACCGGAGGTTCGTGATACGAAGACCGTGGTCGGGCATGCGATTTATGGTAGCCGAGGGTCTCTTAGAAAGTCAAGGAAAAACTTTACTATCTATGGGTCTTCGTGCTAGGATCGCCTAAAGATGCAATCGGACCGCTTCTTTCAGACGACGCGCGGAAAGATCGTCAGCGAGCTTCGCCGGCGAGGCTCGGCATCGGCCGCCGATCTGGCTGGGGTGTTTGGCCTCTCGCCAAACGCCGTCCGGCAGCAACTGATGGTTCTCGAGCGTGACGGCCTCGTCGCGGAGACCTCCGTCCGCCGCGGTCCCACCAAGCCGACCTACGAGTTTTCTCTGACGACCGAGGCCGACCGGCTCTTCCCACAGGCCTACGATAAGATGCTGACCGCCGTGCTGCGCGAGGTCAAGGACCAGTTTGGTGCGCCGGCAATTACGCAGATTTTCGACGGGCTCTCGCGGCGCGCGGTCGCGCGCGCCCAGCTTACCGTTACGTCCAACGAGCCGGAGCAACGCGTCGCGCAACTCACCGAGATGCTGCGCAAGACGGGCGTCGTTGCCGAGTATAGTTTGATCGACGACGGGTTCGTGCTGCACGAGCGAAGCTGCCCGTATTCGGAGGCGGCCAAAGAGCATCCGGAAGTTTGCCAGGTCATCCATCACGTCATCGACGAAACGCTCGGCGGAGAACACACGCAAACGGAGTCCCTAGCGCACGGCGGAAAAGAGTGCCGCTTCGAACTGCACCCCAAGGAGATGGTAGGTTGAACTTCCCTAAGTTTCAGATGCTCGTCGAAGAGCGCACCGGCTTTCGTACGATGGAGAATCCCACGGCCAGCGGCGAGTACTTCAGCGACTCGTGCGGCGACATGTATAACTTTTTCTTGAAAGTCGGCCCGGGCGCGGTCATCGAGGACATCTCGTACTTCACGACCGGGTGCGGATTTGGCACCGCGACGTGCAGCCTCGTGGTCGAGATCGCAAAGGGAAAGACGATCGACGAGGCGGCGGCGATCACCGCAGCCGAGATCGAATCGCAGCTCGACGGATATCCGGAAAAGAAGAAAGACTACCCCGAGCGTGCGCTCGAAGCGCTGCACGTCACCATTGACGAGTACCGCAAGAAAGTCTCGTCCGGAGCGATTCCGGATTACGCTGCGATGCCGCGGCCGGAATCTGCGCCGCAGCCCGAACCCGTTGCCGCTCCAGTCTCGAGCAACGGCAGCGACGGCGGCAAGGTCCTCATCAAACTGCGGTAACCGCTTCGAGCGGCGCGACGCGCACTACCGCGTAGCGCGAGGTGTTGGCCTTGGGGTCGAAGACGGACTCGAAGAGCGATAGCGAGCCGACCTCAAGAACGATCGGGGCGAACTCAACCGAACGCAGCGGCGCATGAGGATCCTTCACTCGCGCGATCGTGACGTGCGCGATCGAATCGTCGTCGAATTCAAAGCCGAGCGCTGCATGCGCGCCTCTCACGGATTGCGCCAGCGTTCGAAACGGCGCGCCTTGCTCGCGAGCTCCGATATACACCACGCGGGGCTTGCGCTCGTGGGGAAAGGCGCCGATCCTATCGAGCGTTAGGGTAAACGGTGCGGCCTGCGCTGCAATGCCGTCGATTGCATTGGCGATCGCTTCGAACTGATTCGTGCCGGCGTTGCCCAAAAAGGCTAGCGTAACGTGAAACTTGCCGGCCGGCTCGTATTTCGCAGCGAAACCGGTGCGTTGCAATCCGTCGGAAACGCCGGCGCAGGCGGCGCGCGACGCGTCGTCGAGCGCAATGCCGACGAACAAGCGACGTTTCTTCTCGCGATCATCCACGCAAGTACGGGTTCGAGCGGCGCTCGATGCCGATCGTGGTGAACGGGCCGTGCCCTGGAACGACCGTCGTGGCGTCGGCGAAATCCATTAGCTTGGTTTGAATCGAGGCAACGATATCTTCCATCGACGTACCGCCCAGATCCCAGCGCCCAATGGAGCCTGCGAACAAAGTATCGCCGGTCAGGAGTGTCGTCTCCGCGTCACCGCGTAGTGCGAAGGAGACGCTGCCGGGGGTATGCCCGGGCGTGTGCAGCACTTCGAGCCGCACGGCTCCAGTTTGGAGCAGGTCGCCGTCGTGAAGATCGCCGTCAAGGCTCACGACCGGCGGAGCGTCGACCAAACCGAGCCAGCGCGCCTGCAGTGCGAGCGTGTGATAGAGCGGCAGATCGGCAGGATGAAGCAAGGCGCTCGCAGCGGTCAGCTCCCGCAGCCGTCCGACGTTTGCGATGTGGTCGATGTGCGCGTGGGTGTGCACCAGCAGCTTGGCACGCCAGCCGTGCTTGCCTAGTCGCGCGACGACTTCGTCAACGCCGTCGCCGCCGTCCACCACGATCGCCTCGCCGCTGCGGTCGTCGGCGACGATCGTGCAGTTACACTCCAGCGGACCGACTGCAAACGTCTCCCATCGCAGCAAGTGAGGCTCCTCTAATCGACGTGGATGCCGAAGTCGTGGAAGCCGCCGTTGAAGTATCCCAACGGCGAACCGGACCGCGACTTGCACGAGAGAACGTTCCCGATCAGAATCGAGTGCGAGCCGAAGTTGTACTCTTGTGCGACCGCGCAATCGAAGTGGGCGATCGAACCGTCGAGTACCGGCGCGCCCGTGGCGTCGATGGCATACCCGACGCCGGCGAACTGAAGCTCGCGCACTTTTCCGGAAAAATGCTCGGCGAGGTTGCGCTGGCTGCCGGCGAGCACGTTGACGCAGAAGATGCGAGAGGTCGAAATGAACAGGTAGCTGCGAGCCTCGCGATTGATGCAGATCAAGAGCGAAGGCGGCTCGAGCGAAACGCTGGCAAATGAGTTAACCGTGATGCCTCGCGGTTCGCCGTCCTTGAGGCTGGTAACGACCGTGACGCCGGTGGGCACGTGGCGCATCGCATCCTTGAACGCCTGCGGGCTCGTCATTTCCGGCGCGCGCCGATGGCGATCCCATCGCCTAATCCGAGGAGCGTCGCATCCAGGTCGGGATGCTGCAGGAACGCTTCGCTAAACTCCGGCGGCGCACGCAGAGCGTGCTCGAAGATAACGAGGCCGGAGAGTTTGAGCATGGGGATCAGCAGCTCGAGATAGGCGCGATACTCGCCTTCGTTGGCGGCGACGAACGCGATGTCCAAGTTACGGTGCGGAAAGTTTTCCAGCAACTCGAGCGCCGGCGTGTTAAAGACCTCGATGTAGTCGTCTTCGTCCGCGCGCCGGAAATAGGCGCGCGCGACGTCGGTGCGAGCGACGTCCGATTCGATCGTCCAGATTCTGCCCATCCGGGGCTGCGCCAGCGCCATCCACAGCGTGGCATATCCGTAGCCCGTGCCGACCTCCAGAATCCGACTTGCTTGCATTGCCGTTACGAGCGTCGAGAGCAGGCGTCCGGATTCACGCGAAATGACGGGAACGCCATCATTGCGGCCTTGTTGCTCGAGTTCGAGCAGGAGCGGGTTCACTGACACTCGCTTGGGCGCTCCGTTCCTAGCGGCCTGCCGCCGCGTATTCCGTCGCTTTGACTACGTTGCGGAGCAGCGCGACGTTGGTAACCGGACCGACGCCGCCGGGAACCGGCGTGATTGCACCGGCGACCTCGGCGGCGCTTTCGAAGTCGACGTCGCCGCGCAGAACGCCGTCCACAAGCGTCGTGCCGACGTCGATGACGGTGGCGCCGGGCATCAGGTCCTCACCTCGTATCAAACCGGGAACGCCGGCGGCAACGACCACGATCTCGGCCAGCTTCACATAGGGCTGCAGCGCGGACGACTCTTTGTGCAGGACGGTGACGGTCGCATCTTGCGCCAGCATCAGCATTGCTACCGGTGCGCCGACGACGATAGAGCGTCCGATCATCGCGGCACGACGCCCTCGAAGCGGCCAGTGCGGGCTGCGCTCGAGCAGCAGCATCACCGCGGCCGGCGTTGCGGGCACATATTCGGTTCCGCTTCCGAAAGCCAAGTGGCCCTGATTGGTGGGATGGGCCCCATCGACGTCCTTATGCGGCGGAATTGCGTCGGCGATTTCGCGGATCGAGAGATGCGCCGGCAGCGGCTGCTGCAGCATAACGCCGTGAATCGCTGGATCGTCGCGAAGCTCTTCGAGCTTGGAGCGCACCTCGCCAACTGACGCGCCGGCCGAAAGGTGCGAGACGGCAACGCCGATGCCGGCACGCTCTCCGGTGCGCGCGAGATTACGCACGTAGGCCAGGCTCGACTCGTTTTCTCCGACAAAGACGACCGCGAGCCTGGGGTGAAGGCCGCGCGCTCGCAGCGCGCTCGTGCGCGCGACGAGTTCGGTTCGCAGATCGGCTGCGAGCGCGCGTCCGTCAAGAATCGTGGCAGGCACGCCGTCGCCGTTTCGTCCGTAGGAGCGAGGGGACCTAGGAGCCTGTAGGGCTAGGGAGAATCGCGCCGAGCCGTGCATCGATATATCATCTGGCCGGCGGTCGCGCTCGCTCTGGCTATCGCCGTCTACGTAGCGGAACCTTACTTCGTTACCCAGCGAGCCGCGTCCGGCGGTCCGAGCGGCCTTTCGGGCCAACGGGCGCCGATCTTTAATTTACGCGACGATCGCGGGCGCGCCGCTTCGCTCGAACAGTATCGCGGTTCGCTTGTCGTAATGAACCTGTGGGCGTCGTGGTGTCCTCCGTGCCGAGCCGAAATGCCCGACCTCGAACGGTTGGCCGAGGCCGAAGCGGGGCGCCGAATTGCGGTCATCGGCGTCAACGAAGGTGAGTCTCCGCAACAAGCGCGAGCCTTTGCCGCGTCTTTAGGAATCCGGTTCCCGATCTGGGTCGACGGTCGTCAGCAATACGGCCGCGCGTACAATGCGCTCGGCTTGCCGACCACGGTCATTCTCGATCCCCAAGGCGTGGTGATTCGCGCATTCGACGGCCCGTTGACGCTCGACCAAATGCGCGCGGCGGTGGCTGCGGTACGCGCGCCTTGAATTGGTTTCTGTCGACGGCGCTGCTTGCAACGGCCGCGGTTATCGTGGAAATTTGGCTGCCGGGGCGGCCGGCTTACCATGCCGGATGGTACAACGTCGCGCTGGCTGCGCTCGCGATTCTCGTTATCGTTAGCGCACGAAAGCAGTGGAAGGCGGCGCGGAGTTCGCGCTCGCGGCTGGCGATCGTGGCGGTCGCGTTCGGGGCGGCGGCGATGGGAGTGGCCGGCGTCGCGACTGGCCTCTTCGCGCCCGACGACCGAAACGTCGTAGGCGCGCCCGGCGAACGGGTTCGCGTTGAAGATGTTGGTACGCTCTCCTTTCCGCTTCCCGGTGAAGCTCGAAACGCGCCGGCCATCGTGACGCTCGATCGGCCGTTGCACGCACCGCTAGCAATCGGGGAACGCGCGCGCAACGCCGGAAACTTTATCCTTCGCGCCGCGCCGCGCGATGTGGTCGACGTGGAGGTTCGCGATCTTCTCGGCAACCGGCTAACGGTTACGCAGCCTAACGGCAGCGTATTCCTGTCGCCCGTGCTGCTAATGCAAGCGCGGCAGACGATCGCCGGCATGGACGTGCCGTTCGATTCCTTCAACGTTCCCGCGGCGCGGCGCGTCGTCAAGGCGATCCTGTTCACGCCCGCCGAGGCCGCCGTGTTGATGCACGATCCCGCTGCCTCCAGTCCTGAGCGCAGTCGAAGTGGAGTGCTTTTTGCCGTCGACGATGAAAACGATCGACCCTTACCGCATGCCATCGTGATGAGTGCCGGCGGCGCCCCGGTGCGTGCGGGCGGCCTCTGGTTGCGGGCGGACGTTGTGAGTTATCCTGAGATCGAGGTGACCTGGGCACCGAACATCGCAGTCGTCGCGATCGGCACGCTGCTCGTCATCGCCGGACTCGTAGTGCTGGGATTGGAAGTTCTAAT
>JBEKRW010000030.1:0-16194 GCA_049517595.1 Candidatus Cybelea sp.
AGCCGGTTGTAGATTACGGCGGCGATTTGCGGACGGTCCGATTCACTTTTTGCCTCCCGCTCGACGAGCGACGCGACGGTTACGGCTTGGGGGAGGCTCACGTGCAGCGCCCGCGCCCGCGCCGCGGCGTCGTGCGGCAACTCCTTGAAAAACTGCCCGGTCAGCAGCGCCGCGATCTGCTCCGGCGCCGCTCCCAGCGGCATCAAGTAGGTACTTGGAAAGAGAAATCCCTCGAGGCTCTTCGTGCGAACGCCGTCGACCAGCAACTTCTCTTGCATGAAGTCCTGTCGCAGCGCTACCGAGGAACCCAGACCGTCGCCTTGCAGACGCGTCGCGATCTGTTCGGCGGTGAAGCCCTCGGGAATCGTGACCCAGGTGGCGACTTGCGCGCCGCCGGTTACCAATGCGTGCAAGACGTCGTTCTGCGTGACGCGCGGCCCGAAGCGGTATTCCCCGGCACGCACCGCTGCATCTTCGTCGCGCAATCTCGCAAGAATTCGAAACGTCAGCGTGTTGCCGATCACTCCCGCGTCTGCCAGTTGCGTAGCCACTTCGCCGAAGGTAGCGCCGCGCTGGATTACCAGCTGCTGCGACGCTTGCGGATGCGATCGATCCGCGGCGACGACGTACCAGAAGAGGGCGCACGCGACGATAGCCAAGGCGACGAGCGACGCGGCGCCCGCCACACAACGCGCGAGGAACCTCACGTGCTCGGTTCGTTTCGGCGGCGCGCGAGAAACGATTCGAGGATCAATGCCGCCGCCATCCGGTCCACCATCGTCCGGCGCTTTTGCCGGGAAACGTCCGCAGCGATCAGGCTTTTGGTCGCCTGGGCGGTCGTGAGGCGCTCGTCCACGCGGTGGATCGTACCGGGGAAAACCTCGCGGAGTTTCTCGACGAACGCGTCCATCTCGCGCGCCGCGATGCCGCGTTCGCCGGCAAGCGTCAACGGATCTCCCACGACCAGCTCGAGGATCCCGTAGGAATCGGCCAGGTCTTTGATTCGTGCAAGATCGTCCCGCCGGTTCGTCCGGCCGATGGTTGCAACCGGAAGCGCGAAGGTGGCGCTCGGGTCGGAAACCGCGATCCCGATGCGTTTGCTGCCGACGTCCAGTGCCATGATCACGCTCCGAGGCCACCGAGATAGGCGACGGCCTTGGGCCGACGGCCGAGATGATGTGCCACCAGCTCGGTAACTGCATGCGCTGCCGCCGGCGTCGCGTGAAGTGCCGCGGCCTCGCCGCCCTTGGGCACCGCGAGCGCTCGCAGGTTTACGAGGTCCTGCGCCGTCAGTTCGGCCAGATCGCGCCAGCGTTCGCGGCAAGCTTCATCGACGAAGCCGCCGGCCTCCGCGTCAAGCCACACGCTAACGTGCGCAAGCATACAACCGCATTGCACGCACCGGTCGAGCGGCGGAGCGAGGCCGAGCAGGTCGAGCAGTCGCAGCGAGAAGCGTGGTAGCAGGCCGAGCGGGTCCGCACAAGCCGCGATCGACCCGATGGCGCCGGCCAGCAGGTCGTACACTTCGGGAAGCGCCAGGTCGAGTTCGCAGAATGCGTCGATCGTTTCGGCCATAAGCGACACGACGGCGTAACGGTCGGGCTCGACCAGCGTAGGCCACGGTGCCGAAATGGTCTCGGCCGAAACGATCACCTCTAGCGTTCGGCCGCGGTGCATCAAAAAGTCGCACTCGTTGGCAAGCTCCAGCCGCCCCGCCAGATGACTGCGCATGCGGCGAACGCCCTTGGCAACCGCATCGAGCTTCCCTCGTTCGCGCGTGAAAATCGTCACGATGCGATCGGCTTCGGACAACTGGCGCCGGCGAAGGACGATGCCGCGGGTTTTATAAGCGCGCGGCGGCGTCAGAATCCTCCGATTGTTGCGGCTGATCGATACTGCCGTTGGTATAGATGCGAACCGCGAGGATGCGACGGCCGCGGGTTCGATCGACGCGCAGGCGTGTGTGGTCGTCTGCGACGATCTCCTCGCCTTCGTTGGGAAGCCGGCCGAAAAGCCCGACCGTGTAGCCGCCGATCGTCTCGAAATCCTCGGTCGGAATCGCGGTTCCAAGCCTCGCATTGACGTCTTCGATATTGGTTCCCGCTTCGACCACGGCTTCTTGTTCCGAGATGACCGAGATCGGCTCTTGCTCGTCGGCGTCGTGCTCGTCGCGAATCTCTCCGACGATCTCTTCCAAGAGGTCTTCCATCGTCACCAGGCCCGCGGTGCCGCCGTATTCGTCAACGACGATTGCCAGCGAAAATTTGTCGCGTTGCATTTCGCGCAGCAGTTCGGAAATTTTCTTGGTCTCGGGGACGTGCACCGCCGTGCGCATCAAGGAGCGCACGCTTGCGTGTGCCAGCGAGCCATTTGCGAGTGCGACCAGCAGCTCGCGGTCGTGAATCACGCCGACGATGTCGTCCTTCGATTCTTGGTAGACGGGCAGCTTGGAATACCCCTCGGCGGTGACGACGTCGAGAACGCGGCGCGGCGAGTCCTCGATCGAAACGGCGACCATCTCCGGGCGCGGCTTCATCACTTCACGCACGATCGTGTCGCCGAACTCCATCACCGAGTGAATGAGCTGGCGCTCCTGCTCCTCGATCACGCGCTGCTCCGCGCCGACGTTGACGAGTACGCGAATATCTTCTTCGGTTACGTACAACTGCTGCCCGTGTTTGATGCGAAACGTATCGAGAATTAAATCGGTCACCATCTGAAACGTTCGCGCGATTGGCGCGAGAACGTAGGAGGCGTATCGCATCGGACGCGCGAGGCGCAACGCCCAGCGTTCGCTATCGCCGGTGGCTACGGTCTTGGGGATGATCTCGCCGAAAAGCAAAAAGACGACCGTCATTGCGATCGTCGAAACGACCGCCGCCGACGGAAGGCCGAGCGAGATCGCGATGTAGGTGGCCAGCGAATCGGCCGCCAGCAGCACGATCGTATTGCCGACGAGAATCGACGTTAGAAAACGGTTCTTGTCGTCCAAGAGCGTCTGGAGGTCGCTCGAGCCGCGCACGCGCCGGTCGGCGATCGCCCGGGCGCGCAACCGGGAAATCGAAATCAGGGCCGCCTCTGAAGCCGCGAAGAAGGCCGCGAGCAGGACGAGGACGACGAGCGCGATCAACTCGTACGGCAGGCCGCCGGGGCTACTTCGGACGGGGTCGGTGTTCAAGTCGGCGCCATTATAACACAACGTGGGGCCGCACCAGCACGTAGATCGCCAAGGCGACGAGCGTGCCGAGTACGGCTCCCCAGAAGACCTCGAAGGGGCGGTGGATCTGCGCCTCCACGCGGCTCTGGGCAACCAAGAAGGCCACGAAGTATGCCAGGATGGCGGCAAGCGGTTTCTGGTAAAAGAACGCCAGCATGGTCGCGGCGGCAAACGCCAACGCCGCGTGTCCGGATACGGCTCCCCCTTGGAGCGCCGAGCCGCGGCCGATCCAGGCCTTGGCGAAGATCGTGGCGATCGCGACGACCGCCAGCACGATGAGCGCCACGTTGGCCGGCACCGCTTTGACCGCGATAAAAACGCGGGCCTCGCCACTCATGAGGCCTTGATAAAAGATCAGATAAGCGGCCAGCACCGCCCCGATGGCGGCAATCAGCACCGCGCCCGCCGCCGCATCTTTGGCGCTCTTTGCCAGCGGGTGATGCGCGACGGTCAGCAAGTCGACGATCGACTCGATCGCGGTGTTCATCAACTCCATGCTGAGCACGAGCGCAACCAAACCCACCGTCGCAATAACGTAGACGCGATCCAAGCGCAAGACGAGCGTCGTCACCAGCACCAGTGCCGCGATGAGAAAGTGCACGCGCATGTTCGGCTGCGTGCGCGTCGCATAAATTATGCCTTCGAAGGCGTGGTGAAACGAGCGGAAAAACCGGCTGCGATCCACGGGAAGATAGTGCGGCTCGCGTTTGCCTCGCTCGTCGGCGGGTTGGTGCATCAGGCTTTCGCGGCGTAGGGCCAGGGAAGGGCGATCGCTTCGGCCAGTTGCCTCTCCCGAAGTTCCATCACGCGCCGTTCGCCGGCGAGCACGTGATCGTGGCCGAGAAGATGCAGCAGACCGTGAATCAGCAAGCGGTATATTTCATCCTGAAGCGACGCATCATAATCCGCCGCCTGGCGCCGCGCGGTTTCGACCGAGATCACGACGTCGCCCAGGAGCCGCTCGCCGGCCGGGGGCATTCGCGGGCCGTCCATCGGAAAACTCAGAACGTCGGTCGACGCATCCTTCCCTCGGTAGTCGCGGTTGAGCGCCCGCATCGCCTCGTCGCCGACGAGCGTCAGCGACAGCGCGCCGCACTCACCGATGGCGCCGAGCAGCCGTCTTGCGGTTGAAACCAGCGCACGTCCGTCCACGCCGCTGCGGCGAACGTCATTTCGGTAGTGGATCATTGCTGTAAGCCCGGACGATACGCGCTACGAGAGGATGACGCACGATGTCGCGGTCGTCGAGTTCCACGACGCTCACGTCTTCGATATCGCGGAGTCGAGCGGCAGCCGTTCGCAGACCGCTGCGCTGCCCTGCCGGCAGATCGATTTGCGTTACGTCGCCCGTCACAACCATCTTCGAGTTGCTGCCCAGACGCGTGAGAAACATCTTGAGCTGGTCGTCGGTCGCGTTCTGCGCCTCGTCAAGGATCACAAATGCATCGGCGAGCGTTCGCCCGCGCATGTACGCCAGCGGTGCAATTTCGAGCGTGCCGCGCTCCATGTACTTGCTAACCAACGAGTCTTCCAGCAAATCGTTGAGGGCATCGAAGAGCGGGCGCATGTACGGATCGACCTTTTCGCGCAAGTCGCCGGGAAGAAATCCCAAGCGCTCGCCGGCCTCCACGGCGGGTCGAGAGAGAATCACGCGTGAGGCCTCGCGCCGCTTCATCGCTCGGACCGCCATGACGATCGCGAGATAGGTCTTTCCGGTGCCGGCAGGACCGATACCGAACGTCAGCGTCGACTCTTCGATCGCTCGCACGAACTGGCGTTGTCCGGCCGTCCTCGGCCGCACCTCGCGTCCGCGCTCCGTTCGCACCAGCGTACTGGGAAGTGCGGCGGCGGCATGCGGGGTTGGGGCGTCGGAGAGCGCCAATGCGAGGTCTTCCGGCGTTATGTGGGCGCCTCCGACCGCGGCATCGAGCACGCGCCGGACGACGCTTTCGGCACGCGCCACCGCTGCGGCGTCGCCCGCGAGCAGCAAGCGATCGCCGTCGGCATGGACGGCGACGCCCAGCGTCGCTTCAATGGCGGAAAGGTTACGGTCGTACTCTCCAAAGAGGCGAACGCGGTCGGAGAGCTCCTGAAGATCGATGGATCGCTGAGCGGTCAACCCTAGCGGTATTCGTCGTTGAGGCCGCGGGGCTTTCCAAGCACTTCCGCGGCGATGACGGCCCGAACCAGCTCAGGCCCGGTCCCGAACACGGAACGCGACCTCGGTTTATGCACCTCAGGCGCGGCGGGAGGCTCGATTCGAGGGGCTGGTGCCGGCTTTGGGGGAGGCAGGCGCGGCGGAGCGGGAGGGAGCGGAGCGGCGGGCGCCTGCCCCTGCACCTGGGCCATAAGGGTCTTGACGAGCTGTTGCCGTGCCGCACTATCACCCTGAGCGGAGTCGAAGGGCGCCGCCTCGCCGAGCTGACGCAGGAGCGCGCTTCGCGCAGACGATACGGTGTCGCCCTTCGCCACGGGGACGACGAACGAAGTGACTTGCCGCCCCGGGGTCGATTGCCCCTGGGGCGGTTGCCATTGGGGTGTGACGGGCGCGGTCTTTTGCTCCGTCCGCGCCGCAACCTGACGGCGCGCGCTCGAAACCATACTGCCAACCACCCCGATGACCAGGAATATGACCCAGATGAGGATGCCGACGTCGCGCATCGTGGCGCTCTACTTGTTGGCCGGACCCGTGAGAGGTGGAGGCTGTTGCTGTGCGTCGGTCGCGGCTTCGGTGGAAGCGCCGATCGACGAACGCATCTCGGTATCGGCCTGCACGTTCCTGAGCCGGTAGTAGTCCATGACTCCCAGATTACCGCTGCGGAACGCTTGAGCGATCGCTTGGGGAATCGAGGCCTCGGCTTCAACGACCTTTGCGCGCATCGCTTGCGTCTCGGCCTTCTGCTCCTGCTCGGCGGCCAGCGCCGCGTATTGCCGTTCCGCCGCTTTTGCCTGCGCGATCCGGCGGTCGGCCTCGGCCTGACTCGTCTGCAGCTCGGCGCCGATATTCTTTCCGACGTCGACGTCCGCGATATCGATCGAAACGATCTCGAAGGCCGTGCCGGCGTCCAGCCCTTTGGCGAGAACGGCCTTGCTGATACGATCGGGATATTCGAGCACCTCTTTGTGATCGATCGCCGCGCCGACGGCTGAAACCACGCCTTCACCAACGCGCGCGATGATCGTCGGTTCGCCGGCACCGCCGACGTAGCGATCGAGGTTGCTGCGCACCGTGATCCGCGCTTTGACGTTAAGTTGAATGCCGTTCTGCGCCACGCCCTGAAAGATCGGCGTCTCGATAACTCGCGGCGTCACCGAGGTCTGCAGCGCCTCGAGCACGTTACGACCGGCTAAGTCGATGGCCGCGGCACGCTGCCACTCCAGGGGAATCTGAGCGCGCTGCGCGGCGATCATGGCAAGCGTCACGTTCTCGACGTTGCCGCCCGCCAGAAAGTGTGATTGCATTTGATCGACGGTAAGATTGAGACCGGCCTTTCGCGCCCGCACGTAGTTCGTTACGATCAGGCCGGGCGGAATGCCGATCAAACGCATCCGCACCAAGGCGATGATGCCCAGTGGAACGCCGGCGGCGATCGTTCGAATCCAGAGGCCGATCGGGAAGTAATACAGGAATGCGAAAAACGCAATAACGAGGATGAAGATGACGACGGCGCCGCTGACGGCAATCATGTGTGCTCCTAATTAAGTGGCTGGTTCAACGAAAATCCGAGCGCCTTCGACCCGCACGACCCGGATTGGGGTTCCGGCGGCGATGAACTCGCCTGCGGTGAGAACGTCGACGCGCCGTCCGTCAATCGAGGCGATGCCGGCGGGCCGCAGATAGCTGGTCGCCGTTCCCGCTCGTCCGCGCAACACGCCAAAGTCGGCGCTCGTCACGTACTCCGGCCCTTGGGCCGCAGCGAGCGCCAACCGGTGCGCCCAAGCGTTCTGAGGAACGGCCCGCACCGTCAACGTGAATCCGATAACGGTGAGGATGATTGCGGTAGCGATCGTTTCGACGCCCACGAAGAGAAATGGTAACCCGAAGGCCAGCAAGACGGCGACCAAAAGCGCACCGGCCCCCAAAATTCCGGGAAGGCCGTGGCCCGGTACCACGTGCAGCTCCCAAAGTATGCCGATCAATCCAACGACGGCCAGTGCGACGACGAAATCGTTGGAAAAGCCGGCGTAGACATGTGTTCCAAAAAAGAGCGCGAGGGCGCCGACGCCGATGATGCCGGCGATGCCGTGTAAGGTTTGCATTTCGATCAAAAGTCCAAGCATTCCAAGAGTCAACAACAGGCCACTGATGACCGGATCGGTCGCGAAGCGCGCGAGCATCTCGCCAAAGGAATACGATTGCGTCACCAGCGGCGCGCCGGCGAGTTTCAGCTGGACAAGCGCCGCATTCAAGTCCGGCGCGGTACCTTCGGCCACTCCCGCGCGTACGGCGTCGTCGGTATTGAGGGTAAGTACCATGCCGGCCCGCTTATATTGCGGAAGACTGGCGTTCTTATCCACCATTGCCCCGGCGATTTGCGGGCTGTGATGCGTGCGTTCCGCGGTGGATTCGAACTCGCCGCGCAGCGCCGAGATGATCTTATCGCTGGGTGGAACCGTACCGCCCGCTTCAACGGGCTCGGCCGCACCGATAGATGCGCCGGGTGCCATGATGATGCGGTTGGCCGAGAGCGTGATCAATGCCGCAGCGGAGTAAGCTCGCTGGGCGACGTAGGCGTCGACCGGTTCCTGAGCGCTAAAAAGCGCATCGCGAATCCGAAACGCCGAGCTGACCAGACCACCCGGGCTATTGACGGTCAGCACGATTGCGCGCGCGTTGGTCCGGTTGGCTTCGTCCACGGAGCGCTCCACGAGGTGCGCCATGCCATCGTCGACGGTTCCGGTAATCGGAATGACGACCACGGGCCGGTCGATCGAGGACGCGCCGGCGATGCCCGCCAGACCGCACAAAAGCAACGAGCACGAGACCCATGCCCGAAGCCGTAGTACCTTCATGCTGGTTGCTACCTCGGCCGGGCAGCAGAAGTTACGGCCTGCGTCGTCCTTCGACTCCGCTCAGGATGACAATAGTTCGGTGACGATTTGGCGGACGAGATTGCCGTCGGCTACCCCTTTGAGCTGCGGCATCACGACCTTCATGACCGCCCCGGCATTGCGGGACTCGGGCGGCAGTTCGGCAAGAACGCTTTGGACGATCTCGCGCACTTCCGCGGCCGAACGCTGCGGGGGCAGATAGGCGAGCAAAATCTCTCGCTCGGCCCGCTCTTTGTCCGCCAGATCCATGCGCCCAGCCTTCTCGTACTCGGTCAGCGAATCGCCGCGCTGCTTTACCAGGCGCGTGACGACGTCGCGCTCGTCGGCATCGGAGAGTTCTTGGCCGCCCTCAGAGCGTTTGTAGATAAAACCTGAGAGGGCCGAGCGCAGCGTATCGAGGCGCAGCTGATCGCGCGCCCGCATGGCATCCTTGAGGTCCGCGGAGATTCGGTCCTTGAGAGTTCCCACGTCGCGTTAGAGCGTGCTAAGCGCGGCGCTTGCGAGCCGCAGCCGACTTCTTCTTTTTGCGGACGCTGGGTTTTTCGTAATGCTCGTGTTTGCGCGCTTCGGCGAGGATCCCAGCCTTCTGGGTGGCCTTCTTGAAACGGCGCAGAGCGCTCTCAATAGTCTCGCCTGGAGCGATGCGAACTTCCATTCTGTTGACGACCCCCTCTCGGCGCGCCGGTAAGCGCGAAAAATTAGACCCCGTAGGGCCCTCGAACCGTTAGGTTAGCACAGCCCCGGCACAGCGTCAAATCTCAGCCGGGCGGCCACGACATCCGCCGGCCCGCCAATACGTGCACGTGCACGTGGCCTACGGTTTGCCCCCCGTGCTCGCCGGTATTGACCACCAAGCGAAAGCCTTGCTCTCCGCCGCGGTCGGCGCCCAGCTGAGCGGCGACGGCGATCAAGCGCGCTGCCAGCGCCGGTTCGGCCCGCGTTAGATCGGTAATCGTTGCGTGATGCGAAACCGGGATCACGAGGGCGTGCGAGGGCGCTTGCGGATTGAGGTCCTCGATCGCGATCACGTCAAGGTCTCGCAGAATGGTTTTTGCCGGCACCTCTTCGGCGGCGATTTTGCAGAAGATGCAGTCGTCCATCAATGCCCTCGGATCGTGAAGGTCCAGGATTTCGTCGTCGTATTGCCGGCCATGTCGGAGACGCGGACCGTCACTCGCACCGAGCCGTTCGGATACTCGTACGACGGCATATATTGGATGAACTGCGACGTTCGCACGCATTCGGAAGTAACGTCGCGGCCGTCGACCCAGAGCATCGCACTCGACGGATTCACGGGCACCGCGTCGGCGGCAAAGCTTGCATAGACCGCCGGCCGGTTATTGTTGACCGTCGAACCGGCGTCGGGCGCAAAATCGGCAATGCCCGGCGGCGTGCTCGAGGCCGAGATCGTCTGCGGCGCCGCCGCGTGGGCGACGTCGTTGCCCGATTCGAGCCGGCCGATCAGGGCGTCGTCGTCAAAGTTTGCGCCTCGCGGAATGACGTAGCTTCCGTCGTAAACGCCGGGCGATCGCTGTTGCATCGCTTGATTGGCCACGTCGGAACCGATGTCGAACGTTGCCGACGCACCAGGCGTTCCGTGCACGGTCACGTGAATAGTATCGCCCGCACGCAGCGGCCGCGAGGCGTCGGTCTCGACGCTGTCGATGGTAACGCGCTGCGCCACCGTGACAATTTTCCGGCTGGCGAGGATCTCTCGCACTTCGTTGGTCTCCACATTGTAGCGAACGCTGACCGCGTCGTGGGGCTGCAGATCGCTGAAGCTGGCGGCCTTTCCGTTGAGCGAAATCTCCGCCGTGCGGGCGGGCGAAATCACTTGCCCGTCGTCGAGCACGAATTGGTTGCCGGCTATTGCGACGATGTGACCGTTCCGCGAGCCGAACTCGTCGATGACGCGCTCGACGTGGCCGTCCTTTCGCATCTCGACCCTCGCGAAGTCCCCGGGGCGAACGTCGCCGAGTTCGCCCGGCGACGTCACGTCCACGTTGACGTCTTCGACGTCGATCGCCGCATTGGTTCCAATCTTGATGGTCTTGACCCCGCCGTTATATCCCAGCGTCAGCGTCGGCGGATCGGAGAGCACGTCAACGGCCTCGACCGTACCGAACCGCGCAAAACCGCTTCCAACGGTAACCAGCCCGCGGCTTGATCGCCCGACAAGCTGCGCCACGATCGTGACCGTGTTCGTGTGCCGGTCGAAATGCGCTTGCGCGCCGAGCACGTCGGTGAAAAACCGAAGCGGAACGTAGAGCACGTCCTTGATCTCCAGCAACGGCCCTTCCAACAGCAACTGGTTCGTGTCGACTTGCGCGATTCGGCTTCCAATCGTCAGAACGACGCTTTTGGATCCGATCTGCGTCGCGATGCGATTGCCGGAACGGTCGAACGCCAGCCCAAGTGCCTCGATGGTGCGCCGCACGGGCACGTACAGCAGGTTGTGTTCGAAACGCGGGCCGGGATTGAGCGACAAAACGTTGCCGTTAATAACGATCCCGATCGGCCTCCCTTCGACGGCGCTCTGGGCAGGCTTGGCCGTGGCAGCCAATAGCGGCAGCGACAGCAGTATAAGGCCCACTCGCAGCCCCGTCAGAGGGGCAAATCCCACTTTTATTCCAGCACCTCTCGATAGACGTCGGCGGTGGCTTGCGCACACCGATCCCAAGTCAGCCGTTCGGCTGCCTCGCGCCCTAGGTTGACCGAGCGTTCGCGCGTACCCTGGTCGGTGAGCATCCGCTCGAGCAGCCTTCGCAGCCCATCGCCGTCGCGGGCTTTGAACGTCAGCGCGGCGGCCTCGAGCGCGCTGGGCAAGGAGTCTTCGCAGGCCAGGACCGGGCAGCCGGCGGCCATCGCCTCCAGCATCGGCAAACCGAAGCCCTCGCGCAGCGACGGGTGTACCAGCGCCTTTGCGCCCGCGTAATAGGATGCGAGCTCGTCGCTTCGGACTTCGCCCAATGCCACGATCGCGCGCGACGGGGTGGCGCGGCGCTCGAGCTCTCCGCCGAAGTCGTCGGGGCCGGTGACGTAGAGGTCGACCGCCAAACCCGGCGGAAGCGCCGACCACGCCGTAAAGAGCGTGGCGAGATCCTTGTGGGGGCGATGGTTCCCCACATAAAGCACGTACGGACGCGGCCCCGCGTGCGGCACGACCGCGTGAAAGAACGCTTCGCCGACTCCAAGTGGGATGACCCGAATCTTCTCGCGCCGCGTCCCGAGAAAGTTCACCAGGTCCTCCACGGTCCGCTCGTCATCGGTGATCACGCGTGCCGCGCGGGCACACGTCCAACGCACGAGCGTCTCATAGTACGGCCGCACCTTCGACTTGAAGTACTGTGGAAACCGCAAGTGAATCAAATCGTGAATCGTTACGACGAAGCGCGCGGGGACTACCGCCGGTACGTACTGCGAGAGAAAATGGACTAGGTCGACGCGCGAGCGCGCAATCGCCAGCGGCAGCCGTACCTGCTCGTCCCATCCGAAGTTTCCACCGCGAGCATACGGGACGAAGGCAAACTCAGGTGCGATACGTGGCAGCCGGGCGACCAACTCGCGAGCGTACGTTTTCATGCCGACCGAGAGCTGACGGGTCAACCGCGCGTCGAGCCCAACGCGCGCAGAGCTCATCGAAGTAACGCTTTCCCCATCGCAACCGCAGGATAGAACGCCGAATGGTAGGCGACGTACCAGCCGCGCGGGCCGTCGAGAAACGCGCCTTTGCCGAACAGCAACCACGCTAGCCGCGGTACACCCGCGGCGCACGCTGCCATTAACCCGAGAAACGAGCCGCGCAGCTGCTCTGCCTCAAGCGATGTGTAGCGGTCGTATTTCGCCCGGTACGATGCCACGTCGGGGTAGGAAAAATGCAACAGCGTGCCGCCAAGCTCGCCAACCGTACCCGTGCTGGTCCATGCCTCGTGTAAAGGCGCGTCGCCGGAGGCTGCCGGGTTGGCTTTCAGCGTCACGCGATCGGTGCGAAAGAGGCGCAACAGCGGTTCGTTGCGCCACATGCGCAGCGGATGACCGCAGAAGTACGTCGTCCGGCGCACGTTGTATCCGTCGACGTCGCCGCGCGCTTCGCTAATCGCCTCGCAGAGCACGTCGTCGAGGGCCTCATCGGCATCGAGCATCAGTGCCCACGGCGTTTGGACCGCCGCGAGCGCGAAGCGGCGCGCGTCGACGAAGTCGGTCCATTCACGCTGCACGACCACCGCGCCGGCCCCGCGCGCAAACTGCACGGTGTGATCCCGCGAGTAAGCGTCGAGCACGAAAACGGTGATTGCGCGAGGCAGGCTCGTGAGGGCGCGTGGCAGGTTGCGCTCTTCGTCGCGGGTGAGAACGACGGCGGTGATTAGGCCTGGGTCCAGCTCGCCGCCTCGCGAAGGTTTGGCTCTGCGGCGATACGCTCTTGGTGCGCCAGCGCCGCACCGATAAAGTCGCGATACAGCGGTGCGGGCCGGTTGGGCCGGGATTTGAACTCCGGATGCGCTTGCGTCGCAACGAACCATGGATGCATGTCGGGCGGAAGCTCGACGACTTCGACCAGCCGCGTCTTGCCGATCGTATGATGGCCGCTAAACCGCATCCCGTGTTCCTCGAAGATCGGCCGGTAGCGGTTGTTGAACTCGTAGCGGTGGCGGTGCCGTTCGCTGATCTCGAGGGTACCGTAGGCTCGTGCCGCCTGGCTCCCCTCCTGCAGCGTGCAGGCATACGTGCCCAGCCGCATGGTGCCGCCGTACATCTCTAGGTTGCGCTGATCGGGCATGAAGTCGATCACCGGATCGACGGTCGTCTCGTCCACTTCGCTCGTCATGGCGTCGGGCAGCTCGCACACGTTGCGGGCAAACTCGACGCAGGCGAGCTGCATCCCGTAGCAAATTCCAAGAAACGGAACTCCGTGCTCGCGCACGTACTGAATCGCCCGCAGCTTGCCTTTGACGCCGCGTGCTCCGAACCCAGGGGCCACGAGTACGCCGTGCGCGCCGCGCAGCACTTCGGTGCCGTCGTTCTCAACCAGCTCCGAGTCGATTCGCTTGATCTCGACCGACGCGTGGTAGAAGACGCCGGCGTGCGCCAGCGCCTCGTTAATCGAAATGTAGGCGTCTTTGAGCTCGACGTACTTGCCGACCAGCGCAATGGTGACGTGGCGCTCCGGGTGAAGCAGACGGTCGGCGATTGCAACCCAATCGTTGAGTGAGGGGCGCGTCGGCGGAAGGTTCAACTTTCGAATCGCAGCTTGGGCCAAGCCCTCGGCTTCGAGATTGAGCGGGACTTGATAGATCGTGCGCGCGTCGCCGTTCTGCACGACCGCGCTGGGCGGGACGTCGCAGAAGAGCGCGATCTTCTCCTTCAACTCAATCGGCATCGGCAGCGCGGACTGCGTGCGGCAGACGATCGCGTCGGGAGAGATTCCGATTCCACGCAGCTCGCGCACCGAGTGCTGCGTCGGTTTGGTCTTGAGTTCGTCGGCTGCGCCGAGATGCGGAACCAGCGTCAGGTGGACGTACATCACGTTTTCGTCCCCAACGTCGTAGCGCATCTGGCGAATCGCTTCAAGGAACGGCAGCGACTCGATGTCGCCGACGGTCCCGCCGACCTCGACGATGAAAATGTCGGCGCGACTGGCCTCGGCCACGCGTTTGATGTGCGCCTTGATCTCGTTGGTGATGTGGGGAATTACTTGGACGGTCGCGCCCAGATAATCGCCGCGCCGCTCCTTTTCGATGACGGAATTATACACCTGACCGGTCGTAACGTTGTTGTGCCGCTGCAGGTTCTCGTCAATAAACCGCTCGTAGTGCCCGAGATCGAGGTCGGTCTCGGCACCGTCTTCGGTCACAAAGACCTCGCCGTGCTGGTACGGGTTCATCGTACCGGCGTCAACGTTGATGTAGGGATCGAGTTTCTGAATGGAGACGCTAAAACCGCGCGCCTTAAGCAACCGTCCGAGGGAGGCAGCGGTGATGCCCTTGCCGAGCGAACTCACAACACCCCCGGTGAAGAATATAAACTTCGCCATCTCGGGAAGTTTTTATTCTACCCGCCTGCGCTTGGCACCTAGCCGCAGTTGATCCTTAGGTAACGGTCGAGCCCGGCGTAGTCCCGCCCCACCGCGATCGTGGGGCGCGACAGCGCCGATTTTGCGATCGCGCAAAGGCGGGGCATCGTCGCCGGCGCGGCTTCCAACAGAATTAGAGCGTCCGGGCTCAGGAGGGGCGGAAGCGCGCCGAGTAGCCTGCGATAAATGGCCAGCCCGTCGGGACCGCCGTCGAGCGCTACTCGCGGCTCGTACGCAACGGGATCTGGTTTCCCGGCGATTTCGGCCGTCGGAACGTACGGCAGGTTTGCGACGACGACGTCGAAGCGTTGCGCGCCGACTGGGTCCATCAGGTCGCCCACGTGGAAACGGCAGCGATCCGCTACGCCAAGGCGGCGAGCGTTTTCCTCGGCGAGCGCGATGGCCTCAGGCGAAATATCGGTTCCATGCACGGTGGCGGACGTTTCGGCGGCGATCGTGCAAGCGATCGCGCCGGAACCGGTGCCGGCGTCGAGAACCTGCAACGGCCGGTCACCGATGAAGCGAAGTGCTTCGTCGACGAGGTGCTCGGTCTCCGGGCGCGGGATGAGCACGTTTTCGTTCACCACAAATTCGCGCCCGTAAAAACCGGCGCTTCCTAGCAGATAGGCAACCGGCAAACCGCGCGAGCGCTCGCCACTGAGCCGTCGGAACGCCTCGGTCTCCTGGAGCGAGGGCGTGGCGTCGCTATGAGCGACGATCCATTCGCGCCCGCGATTGAGCGCGTGGGCCAAAAGCAGCATCGCATCGGCGTGTGGCGAGTCGCTGGAATCGCGCAGAAGTGCCGTACCCTGCGCCAAGGTTTCCCCAACGCTACTCACTGCGATTCTCCCGCGAGCTGGCGCGCTCGTTGATCCGCAATCAGCTCCTGCGCGATCCGCCCGAGATCTCCGTCCATGATCGCGCGAATATTTCCAAAGCTGCGGTTGATGCGGTGGTCGGTCACCCGGTCCTGCGGAAAGTTGTAGGTGCGAATCTTCTCCGAACGCTCGCCGCTGCCGACTTGCGACCGGCGCAGCGAATCCACCGCCTCTTCTTGCTCGCGGCGTTGGCGATCGTAGAGGGTGGCACGCAGCATTTGCATCGCCTTTTCGCGGTTTTGGGTCTGCGAGCGCTCCTGTTGCGACGCGACGATAATTCCCGTCGGCACGTGCGTGATCCGAATCGCCGATTCGGTCTTATTGACGTGCTGGCCGCCGGCGCCCGAGGCCTTATACGTGTCCACCTGGAGGTCCGACGTCTTGATCTCGACCTCCGCGTCGTTCTCGACTTGCGGCAACACCGCGACCGTTGCCGTGCTGGTATGAATCCTTCCCTGCGCTTCGGTTGCGGGTACGCGTTGAACGCGGTGCACTCCCGATTCGTGCTTCAACGTGCGGTACGGCTGATTTCCGTTGACCGTAAAAACGATCTCCTTATAGCCGCCCGCATCGCTCAAACTCTCGGAGACCAGCTCGACCTTCATTCCCGCCGATTCGGCAAAGCGCATGTACATGCGCGCGAGATCGCCGGCAAAGATCGCGGCTTCGTCGCCACCGGTGCCGGCGCGGATTTCGACGAACACGTCCTTCGAGTCGTCGGGATCCTGCGGCACCATCAGCGCCGCCAAGTCTTCTTCGAGTGCGGCGGTGCGGTCGAGCAGCGCGCGGTTCTCTTCAAGCGCCATTTCGCGCAACTCGCCCTCTTCGGCGCGCGCAAGTTCTTCGTTGGCGGTGATCTGTGCGCGCAGCTCGACAATCTGCCGGTGCGTGTGCACCGGAGGCTCGAGTTGCGCGCGCTCGCGTACCAGCGCGGTATAGCGCGTTTGGTCGAAGCCGCCTGCGGGATTGGCCAGATC
>JBEKRW010000031.1:0-16143 GCA_049517595.1 Candidatus Cybelea sp.
AACGTGGGATCCACCAACATTTCGGCGTACGCGATCGAGAGCACTGGCGCGCTGAAGCCGGTGAAAGGTTCACCGTTTACGGGCGGCAAGGAGCCCGCGGCGATCGTTATCTGTCGTGTTGGGGCAGGCAAATGCGTGCCGCCGCCTTTGCGGTGATGTCGTCCTAACGCATCACGGCGAGGGTGACGGTGACGGACGCGGCACCGGCCGGCTAGGGCGTACGAGATAGACGCCTACGCTCGGCGCGTAGTTGAGTTCCGGCACGGCCTTGCCGGCAATGCCGTGCGACGCTAGCTCATAGTCGGTCGTGGCGGCAACGCGGCCGCAGAGCATAAGCGCGGGAATCACGCTCGGATCCCCGGGATCCAACTCGTACCACGTTCCACCTTTAGCGTCGTGCGGTGTAATCGTCCAGCTCGGTGTCGGCGCGCCCGCGGCGAAATGCTTCTGCAGCTCCGCCATCGCCGGCGTTGCTAGATTCTGCACCGCGCCCGTGCACGAAGCCGAGGCGCGCAGCTCGAACGGACTCTTCGGCGGCGTCGTCGGGAGTTTGTAGACGCGGAACGTCTCCTGTCCGGCCTGCGGTTGACGCGCCACGATGTACATGCCGACGGCCGGCATGAAGGTTAACTGCGGAATGAAGAAGATCGGGTTCGAGGCGGCGTAGAGTTTGCGTTGCGTCACGTCGTCGGGGCGCGCGATGTGCAGCGACATGCAGCCCGCAACGACGCGCAGCATCCCGCTTCCCTTGGGCGTCACCGCAAGAGCGTAGGTGGTAACGAGTCCGTGATAGATGACCGTCGCATCGCTGAGGGCTGGAGCCGCCATCGTTGCGGGATAACCCGCCGCCGTTCGCGCCGCTTCGATCTGCGCCCGATAGGCTTTGAGTTCTGCTGAGAGCTGGCGCGCTTTGCCGACGTTATCCGAGCTGCAGGTCGCCGGATTCGCGCCAACCGCGAACGGATCGGCCGGCGGCGTCTGCGGCAGCGGTGAAAACATCGAGCGGAAACCACCGCCCCCGCCACTGGCACCACCCGCACCCGCGCCGCCACCACCCGGGCCTCCCCCGCTGTCATCCTGAGCCTGTCGAAGGACGCCGCCCCCGGCACCGCGCGCGCGAAACGCCGTCGCCGTCTGCGACGTCGTGCCTTGGCCGAACTTCACCGAGTAAGTCAGCGAGTACGTGCGTGGCGTCAACGGCCGCGCGATATTCGGAATCACGTAGCCGCCGACCGTCGTGTACGGCACCGCGTTAGCCGGGCTCGAAAAGACGCCCGCATAGGTGTCGGTGATGTTGGTGGCGGCAAACGTCAGCGTGCCGCGCGTGAGCTGCGCCGTCACGCCCGCATCGTAGGTCGTGTACGCGGGCAAGTCGTTGGGATTGTTCGAACTCACGTGCTGCGCGTCGGCCAGCCACTCGAGCATCGAGTGCGGCGCCTTATAGTCCAGCACGAGGCCCGCCTTTTGCAGCGGAACGTTGGGAAGCTGCTGGCCCGGAATCGTGATCGAATAGGCGTTGTCGAAAATATAGCTCGTCGAGTTGGCCACCGCACCGGTCAAGTTGTAGTACGGCTGGATGACCAGACCGCCTAGCGTGACAAATCCCGTGACCTCCGCGCCTTGGTAGACGCGCTGCACGCCGTTAATCGGCGTCGTCATGTAAAGCTGTTGGGCGTTAAACGGCGTGTAGGCCGGCGCGTTGCAACCCGCCGGCGAGTTGTAGATCTCCCCGACTTGCTGCAGATAGCCCGGCGGCAGCTCGCCGAGGCCGTTGAGCACCACGCCGTTCACGTCGACCGGCAGCAGCACGCCGGTCTGCACTTGGCGGTAGAGCGTCAGAGAGACGTTGCCGCCGTGCAGCTCGTGCGTGTAACTGACGCGTGCCGAGTTCGAGGAGCTGCGCGTCGGCTGTTCGCCGGGCGCGCTACCGAATGCGACCTTGCCATTGCAATCAAAGCGCAGCGAAGCGGGATCGCTGAGGATCTGTAGCCGCCCTTGCGTCGCCGCCGCGCCGCCGAGCGTATACGATGCGCTGTAGGTGTCGCGCGTCGTCGGCCTCCAGGTTGCCGCGGCGGTGGCCAGTTCGGAAATGCCCGCGTTGCCGGTCGCCGTGCTGAGGCCGGCCGAACCCGCGAGCGTGAGTTTATCGCTCGAATGAATCGTGTCGGTCCCCTGCACAACGGAGTACTGCGTCGTCTGCGAGCCATTGTAATATTCGAAGGCTTCAGGAACCAGCGGCGTCGTTTCGAACTGCGACGAGGTGCCGTAGGCCTGAAACGAGATCGTGTGGCGCGCCTGCGCGGGGAGCGTCGCATTGACGACATAGCCGCTCGATTTGGTGTCGCTGGAGTAGCCGTTGGGCGACGGCTCGCCGTTGACGTAACGCGCCAACTGGTCGAACAGGCTCGACGCATCAAGTGAAAAGACCGAGGCTTGCAACTGCGTCGCGCCCAGCAGCGCGTTGTCGGTCAGTGAGTAGAGCTGCACGTTGCTGTCGTCGGTATTGTTGGGTCCGTAGCCGCACGGCAGCGTCGTCTGCGGGTCACCGTTATAGCGCAAGCAGATCACGTTGGTATTGCGCGTGGAGTTCATGAAGAGGCCCGTCAGCGAGTTAGAGTCGCCGAACTCATAACGCACGGTCATCACGTTCCCCGAGATCGTGCTGTCGCCGTCGTGCACGTAGTCGAGCCCGCTCGCGTCTTCGAACAGGTCGCCGTCGGCGAGGCTGGGGTAGAGGCGCTGCACGGTTTGCATCGCGAGGCCCAGCTTGCCGTCGGAACCCGTCTCGGCGACGGAATAGTTCCAGCGCCCGTAGCTGCCCGTTGAGAGCTGCATCTGCGTTATCCAGCTCAACGTCGGCTGCAGCGTACTAAAGTTGACCGCGCCGCCCAAGCCCCCCAGCGTCGGCCCCATGTGCACTGATGCGCCTTGAAAGAGGTCGGTCGCAAACCCGCCGAGATTGCCGGCCGAGCCGGGTGCGTTGAGCGGAATGCCGTCGAGCGTGAGCTGCGTCTGCGTCGGGTCGTGGCCTTCCAATGAAATCGTTTGCGTCGCGTCGCTGTCGTCGCTCGAGGTCGACACGCTCACGCCGGACAGCTTGTTGAGCGCGTCGGCCAAATCGGTGGAGAGGCGGCGCTGCGCCGAGTTTTGGTCGATGCTGGTCGCCGAAATCGTCGCCGACGCCTTAGCCGTCACTTGGCCGATCACTTTGAGGCCGCCGGTATCCGGCGCCAGCGCAAAGCTGACCGTGACGAGGCGGCCATCGAGGACTTCGAACGAGGCCGACGTGAGGCTGGAATAGCCGCGCTTGACGATGCGTGCGCGGTAAATGCCGTCGGGGACGTCGGTAAAGGTGACCTTACCGTTGCGTTCGGTAATCTCCGAGGTAATCACCGGACCGTCGAGCAGCACGCGGGCGAGTTCGAGCGGCTGCTTGCTCGCAGCATCGACGACCACGATGTCAATCTCGCCGCTATCCGATTGCGCAATCGCCGGAGCACCCGCGCTAAACGCAATCAGCAACGCGAGCCCAATCCTAAGCCAGGAAGTACCAGTAACGTCGTAACGTCGCATCGTCGCGCCCGATTATACGGAACGAAAGTCGCCGGAGCCTTGAACCCCGCTGAGAGCGGGTTAAATCGATCTAAGAAGAGCCTCGCGCCGGCGCGCGCTCCCGCCACTAGCGGCCTTGGCACTAAGGCTCAAGACGTTGCTGTAGTTGCTAGATCGTAATCGTGACGGCGGTGCCGTGGCCTGGGGCGCTGTCGATTGCGATGTCGCCGCCCACGCGCTCGATCGCGCGTTTGGCAATCGCCAGGCCGAGGCCGGAGCCGGTAATCTCGCCGCGCTGGTCGCCGCGATAGAAGCGTTCGAAGGCGTGCAGTCGCTCCGACTCCGACATTCCGGGACCTTCATCTTTGATCGTGATGATGGCGTGACCGTTGTTGCGCCGAGCACTGAGGTGAATCGGCGCGTCGGGCGCGTACTTCAACGCGTTTTCGATCGCGTTCCACACGGCTTCACTCAGCTCGCCCTTGTCGGCGTCAACGGTCTTGAGACCATCGACGCTATAGTCGATCGCGCGCCGGTCGTCCAGACGGCGTGCCGCTTCGCACTGGCCGCGGAGCAGTTCGGCGACGTCGACCGGTTCGACGTTGGGCGGCGCCTCGGAGTCGAGGCGCGCCAGGCGCATCAGCCGGTCGATCAGGCCGCGCATGTGCTCCTTTTCGATCGACATCGTGGCTAAAATCTGGCGTGCAATGCGCGGTTCCTCGATAGCGCCGCGGCGCAGCACGTCGATGTAGCCAGCGATAACCGTTAGCGGCGTGCGCAGCTCATGGCCGGCGTCGGCGGCAAACTGGCGCATGCGCTCCTCGGCATGCTTGCGGTGCTCGATGGCCGTAGCGACGCTAGCGACCGCGTCGTTAAACGCGACCGTGAGGTCGGCGACCTCGTCGACGCCCGCCATCAGGAAGCGGCGCTGCGTATAGTCGCCGTCGGCTAGGGCGCGCAGCGACTCGCTTACTTCGTTCACCGGGCGAAGGGCTTGTTGGGCAAAGAGGCGGCCGACAAACCATGAAAGCAGAATCGCAGCGGCCGCGATCGTCAGCACGATTCGCCAATACGGGATCAGCGAGACGAGCAGCAGCGGAAACGATGGTTCGAAGCCGACGTAGCCGCCTTCCACTTCCGTGAGTGAGAGCGGCTCGAGGCGCGTTGGATCGGGGGGCATCGGGGGCCCGTGCCCGTAGCGATCCGTTGCCGCTTCAGGTCCGCGCAACGACGACGGGATGAAGTGCGCCATTCCGCCGGCGGCCAACACCGCGCCCAGCAGCCGAGGACGGAGCGTCTTATCGCCGGCGAGATAGCGCCCTTTGATATCGAACACCGTCACGCGCATGCCGATTCCGCTGAGCGCGTCGACAATTTCGGGCGCCGCCTTTTGCAGCGTCACGCCTTCGCGGCGGTATTGATCGACGAGAATGCGGGCTTCTTCGTGCTTGGCGACCATCACGTCGCGCGAAAAGCTCCACAGCTCGAAGACCAGCGAGATGGACGAAGCGAGGATGACGACGAGAATCGTAACGCCGAGCAGTGCGGCATACAGCGCCGAGAGCCTCGCAGCCAGCTTCACGCTACGTCACTACAGCGATAGGCCATAGCCCACGCCACGAACGGTCCGGATGAAAGAACCCGGTTCGCCCGAGCGATCGATCTTTGCGCGGAGGTATGAGATGTAGGTTTCGACGATGTTTGGGCCGCCCTCAAAGTCGTGCCCCCAAACGATTTCGAGCAGATGATCCTTGCTGAAGACGCGCCGCGGCTCGCGCAAAAAGACTTCGAGCAGATCGAACTCGCGCTGCGTAAACTCGAGGACCTCTTTGGCCCTCCAGGCTTCGCGCGTGCCGGGGTTGATCGAGACGTCGTGCCAGCGTAGAACATTCTCTTCAATAAGTTGCGGTCGGCGGAGCTTGGCCTGCAGCCGCGCGATCAGCTCCTCAAAAACGAACGGCTTTACAAGATAGTCATCGGCTCCCGAGCTTAAGGACCGCACCTTGTCTTCGGTCCCGCCCTTGGCCGTGAGCATCACGATCGGGGCCTGGGTGATCTCCCGCAGCCGGGGCAACAGGGTGACACCGTCGATCTTCGGCATCATGATATCGAGTACGATCAGCTCGGGATCGAAGACCTTGACCAGCTCGAGCGCGGCCATGCCGTCCATGGCGGTCCGGACTTCGTAGCCTTCGCGGGAGAGCCCAAGTTCGAGCATCTCCCGAACCATACGGTCGTCGTCGATGACCGCAACGCGGGCATTGGGCATGTTGTACATCTACGCTGCATCGTGCTTGCTCACCCTTGGAGCCACCTGAAGAGCCCATTAGGCTGCGCGGACCGGCGCCCCCCAGCGCTCGACCCTTTGCCCCGAAACGAGCGCCGCCTGGCCAAGCCCTTCGAGGGGATGGCTCAGTATTCTAATCCCGCTCTTTTCTAGCGAGTCCAGCGTTGACCGGTCGGGCGACCACCGCGCGAACAGATGGACTTCCTTGGTTTTGACGGCGGCGGCCAGGGTGGTGATGACATCGCTCAGCCCGCATTCGCGCAGGGCGAGAAGCCGGGCAACGACCTCAGCATGGAAGCGCGAGCCGGTCCATCCTGCCGCAACGATCAGTAGGCGCGACAGCTCTTCGGGGCCGGCAGACTCGAAATCGATCAGGGCTGCGTCAACCTGTCGCGCCAGCACCCCGAGGGGTTGGGCGTGCAGGGTCGCCGGCCGAATCGTCGCCGCCGGTCCAGCCGTCAGGAGCGCTCCCGCTCCGATCAAGTACTCTTCCATACCGCGATATTCGCACGGATGAGTGCCACCTGTGTGGCCTTGTGCCCGGGCCGGTCGGCTATATCAGCCGAAGCCGGCGCGCAGCACGAATCGCCTCTGAATGGCCGTGGCAGTGCAATTTGGCGATCGCGTTGGCAATGTGCGCTCGCACTGTGTAGACGCTGCGAGTCGTACGTTCTGCGATTTCCTTCGGTATCAAACCCTGTTCAAGGAGCCTAAGCACTTCAACCTCCGACTGCGTAAGGCCGCGAGCGCGCGGCTGCTCCGAAGCCGCCCTGGCGATGGTGGAGTCGACAGCTTTTAAGAGTCGCGCGACATCCGCGTAATCCAATTCTTTTAAAGCCTCAACGCTCTCTCTCACGCGCTCCGCTCCGCTTTCACCGCCGAGTCGCAGCCGGGAGATGATGCTTTCGACGATTCTTACTACGAGAGCCACGATGCGGTCCTTGTCTGATCGGAGGCAGCTTAGAACTCGATCGGCCTGCGTCATACGGCCGTTGACCGCCTCAGTTAGGGCGCAAAGGGCTCTCGTGATCGCGGCTGCTCGTATTCGATAGAGCCCGGTCACCTCTTGGAGCTCTAGAATCCCCAGAATCTCCTTGACCAGCTTTGCCGATTCCTCGCGCTTTCCATCGAGCGCTAGAAAGAGTCCGTACTCACCTCCGCACGAGACACGGTCAACGCTAAACGTCATTTGGTTCCAACACGAGGACAGCAAACGATGCGCCTCGCCGAAGCGACCTTCCCAAGCCAAGCGGGCGGAGCGAAAGATCGTAAGATAGCGACTCGCCAAGTCGTTGGTTCTTATTGTAGCCAGTCGTTGCTCGATCGCGATACTCGCTTCAACATCACCTCGGCGCATCTCGCCGCTCAACATTTGGAGCAAAGCGGTTTGCAACGCGAACGAATCGCCGGCCCTCACAGCTGATGCAACTGCCAGTTCCGCGTAATGCAGTTGTTGCTCGACATCGTCATCCTCATGCAGAGCTAAATTCGAGAGGACGGCGTTGGCCCTGCTTTCCAGACCAAATAAGTGCAAGTCTGCTGCCAACTCGCAAGACTGCCTTAGCACCTCGAACGCCCGCGCCGCCATGCCTAGGTGATGGTAAGCGATGCCGATATGATGGAGGACTTTCGCGCGAACTGCGTCGGAATCGACGTCGCAAAGCATTCGCTCCACCTGCATGGCCGCGCTAGCGGCAACGGCCGGATCGCCGCTGGCCGCTTGTTGGCCTGAGATCAGCGATATAGCTTCGGCTCGGTGTGCGGCGCTTTGTTCCAAATCAGCGCCGACCTTTTTCAAGAAAACGCTAACGTCTTGGCCCTGATTTGCCATCATCGAGGCGAGGCGCAGACTCGTTGTTGCCATTAAATCGCGATTGTCGCCTACGCGAGCAAGCGAGCGACGGAAAAGCCATTCGGCTCTGGTGAACTTGCCGGCCATTGCTTGGAGCGCGCCGTGCAAGGCGAGGATGGTAGCGTTTTCACGCTGAGTGGTTTCGTCGAGAGACTTGACGGTGCGCCAGACCACGTCGCTGCGAGCCCGCTCCAGCAGATCAAACCCGTGGTTCTCCAGGAGACGGAGTCCGTCTTCGCGTGACGCCGCTGCAGCGTAGGCGGCCATCGCGTGCTCGATGTCGCCACTCTCCTCGAGCGCACGGCCCGCGCGCTCCTGAACGATCTGGTGCGAGCGCTTTCCAACGAGCGCGTTTTGATGGAGTAGGAAACTCTTGAATAGATCGTGACAGTGGTACACGCCAGGCGATTCTTCATGAATGAACGCAGTTCGCTCGCGCAGGCGTTCGACGATTTGTAACGCCCGATCGAATCCAGCCCGCTCGAGTACCTTGACCTCGATCGTCGGCAGCGCCATCGCGACTTCGAGCAGGCTGCGCTCCTCCTCATCGAGCGCATCGTAAACTTGTTCAGCGAGAAAGCGATAGATCATATCACGTGTGACGGCGGAAACATTCCGAAGGTCTGACGATCGCGAAGACGTACGCAAGGCGAAGCTGACGGCGGCAGGCCAGCCTTCCGTCAGGCCGAGCAAATCCCCAAGTTCATCGTCACGGATGGCTAGGCCCAAGCAACGCGCTGCCGCCGTGGCTTCTGCAAAGGTAAACTGGAGATCGAGTTCGTCAATCGCTAAGTCCGCATCGTGATAGGCGAGCCAGGTTCCCACTGGAAGCCCAGTCGTCGAGCGGGAGGCGAGAATCCAGCGGATACGTTTCTTGCTTCGTTCGATTAGCGATGTTAGGAATGTTGCAACCGCGGGGTCGTCGTCTGCGACGTGGAGATCGTCGATGGCGACGATTCCGGAAAACGACTCCAAGTGCGCGTTCATCCAGCCGGCCAAATCGGCGGCCCGCTTGGGTGAGGCCTGGTTGCGTTCGTATGCCCCAGCCAATGCAGTGATCGCATGCGGCGCGCTCTCGCCCAACGCTTCTGCAAATCCCCGCAAAAAGCTCAGCAGCGTTGTGTGTTCGGCGCGGAGCGCGAAAAGGACGCGCGGCTGTTGCAAGCTGCCAAGGTATTGCCGGAGTACGATGCTCTTACCGTACCCCGCCGGGGCAATCAACAATGCTATGGGAAAGCTCGCCGAAACTGCAAGACGCTTGATGAGCCTGGGCCGCTCGATTGGCACCCAGGTGGCACTCTCGGTTTGATCGTCGCCTCGCAGCGTCTGAACCATCGCCTGTCGTTCTAAAGCCGCTTCAAGGTCGCCTTGTCTCAAAATTGGCCGAACATTCTTTGTCCGATGCGCTCAATGGAGAAGCGTGCTAATAACGCTCTTTCCCACTGCGGGGAGGCGTGAGCCATGATAGGCTGGCTTCTGGCCGGAAGGCTGATGGAACGCACTGACCGGAACGGCTACCGGTCTTCGACACCCAGTAGCTCACTCAGGAAGCGGGCCAGCAGTGCCCCTTCCCATTGCAGGCGCGGAGCGAGCCACGCGCGTTGCGCCGGGCAGGTGATCTCGCCAAGCTCGAGCACTAAACTTCCCCGCTTCGCTTCCACTTGCGAGTACGCATAATATGCGCGCAATCCGTGGGTAAAGTTGTCGGGCTGAAACCCGAACGGCCAATACTGCCCGTACAGCCGATGCCAGGCCGCGGCAGCCGCAGCATCGCTCGAGTGAGCGTAGCCCACCGAAGCGCGGCTTGCGCATGGCGGATCCGATCCGTCGAAATGAATGAAGACTGCCGCTCCCACGCGATACTTCCCGGCGAAGTCGGCCGGAAGACGCACGACGCTCACGCCATGTTGCCGCAAGATTCGAGCCGCAGCATCCGCGACGATCGGCGTCCAGGCCCGTTCCCCCGCCGCTCCGAGATTGCAGTGATGCTGCGGAAAGTGCGCGCAACTCGCCGGGCGCCCTTCGTGCCCCGCGGAGATCAGCACGTCGTACGTTAACATTACCAGCCGCCCGAAGCTCCGCCGCCTCCGAACCCGCCGCCGCCTGCGGAGAATCCGCCGCCACCAAAGCTGCCACCACCGAACCCACCGCCGCCGAATCCGCTACCCGTCACTAAATATCCGCCGCGGCCGACCATCTTCACGATGACGACGATGGCGAACAAAAAGATCAGGCCGAGGATGACAAGCACCATCACGTCCTTGCCCGTCAACGGTTGCGACTGCGTCTCTTCTGCCGACGACGAAACCCCGCTGTACGACGGCGTAATTGTTTTCAGCATCGCCGCCACGCCGCCGCCCACCGCGCCGTCCACGTCGTTGGCCCGCATCCGCGGCCGAATCACTTGGTCGATAATTCGGAACGAGTCGGCGTCGGTCAGCGCGCCTTCCAACCCGTAACCAACTTCGATGCGCGCTTTGTGGTCGTGCATGAACACAAAGAGCACGGCGCCGTCATCTTTGCCGCGCCGCCCGATCTTCCAATGGTCGGCCGTTTCGCCGGTCCAGGTTTCCAGCGGAACATCCCCGGTCGTCTGCCCGATCCACACGATGACCTGATGGCCGGTCGCGGTCTCGTAGGCGTGCAGCTCGTTCTCGATCGAGGCGCGCGCGCTCTGTGAAAGGGCGTTTGCGTTGTCGGTAACGTACTGCGCGGGCGTCGGGGGAATCGTGAAGCCCACGCCTGCCGCAGCGGCCGGCAGCGCGTACAGCAGCGCTACGAGCGCCAGCGCGAATCGCCCGACACGCGCGCGGCGCACGCTACCAGCTTCCCGACGCGCCGCCGCCGCCGAAATCGCCGCCGCCCGACGAGAAGTCGTCGTCGCTGCTGCTGCTGAAATCGCTGCTGCTCGACGACGACGAGCCGCTGCTGCTCCAGAAACCCCCACCCTTCTCCTTCTTCGCTCCGGGCGCGCCCTTGCGCGAGGCGAGCATCACGATCACGATCATGACGAACAGCACGAAGAGCGCGAAGAAACCAATCAGCCAGAGTGCGAATCCGGGAACGCTCGAGGTCGCGGCGTTCTCCGCGGCCGGCGGCGGGGTGACGCCCGCATACGACGGAGTAATCGTCGTCAGCATGGCCGCGACGCCCTGGCTGACGGCGCCGTTGGGATCGCCGGCTTTCATCTGCGGCACGATGTCGTCGCGAATGATCCGCGATGAATCGGCATCGGTCAGCGAGCCCTCGAGACCGTAACCGACCTCGATGCGCACCTTGTGATCGCTCATGAACAAGAACAGAATCGCGCCGTCGTCATGGCCGCGCCGCCCGACATGCCATTGGTGCGCGGTGTCGCCGGTCCACGTCTCGAGGGGAACGTTGCCCGTCGTGTCGCCGATCCAGACGATCACTTGATGTCCGGTCGCCTTCTCGTAGGCCTTGAGTTCCGCGTCAACCGACGTTTGCGTCGCGCTCGAAAGCGCGCCCGCGTTATCGGTCACGTAGTGGGTTGGGGCCGGTGGTACGGTGAAATCGGCCGCGGACGCGAACGCGCATAGCGCGAACGTCAGAACGATGCCGGCTAATAGATGTAGGCGCAGTCTCACCATCCGCCCGATGCACCACCGCCGCCGAAACTCCCGCCACCCGCGGAAAAGCAGCCCCCGCCGAAGCAGCCGCTACGAACAGGCCGCGCCGTCCACGCGTGACGAAGCCTGGCACATATGAAGTTCTCGCAGTTCGGCGCCGCGGCCACGGCCTTCGTACTCGCGGTGCTCGTCGGGCACGTCACCGACGCGACGACCGGTCAGCCGTTGGCTAACGTTACGATTGCGATCGGCTCACAGCACACTTCCACCGACAAGCACGGGGCGTACCGCCTGACCGGCCTAAAGCCCGGGCACTATACGCTGTCGGCCAGTTCCGACGACGTGCCTCCGCAACAACGTAGCGCAGTCGTGAAAGATAGCGCGCAGACGACGCTCGATCTCGTGCTCTGCAGCACGACGCTCGACTACAGCTGCGCCGGCGCGGGCCCCGGCTAGGCCTTCACCAGCTAACGACGACCTCACCGTTGCCGGCGGCGCCTTTCCAGTCTGCCCGGCACTGCCCCCCTTATGCTGCGAGCCGCCGCCACCGCCCGCAGGCTCCTCGCATGAACTATTTCCTTCGAAATTTTCGCCGTTGGCCCCAGGGCCCGCGGTCCTGCCCCCGCCGCCGGCGGCGACAAGGACGCGATCCTTAAGCGCGGTGCCGACCTCGCGGACGTCGGTTGCCCCGCCACCTCCGGACCTGAAGTAGGAGCTACTTCCCGTAGCGCCTTTGCCGCCGTTGTAACCCCGCTCGAGCCAACGGCCGCTCCGCCGACGAATACGGCGAGACGTTCTCCGGGAACGACCGGAAGGTCCGCGGCCAGGCGACCACCGCGCCCGATCTCGCCGCGCGAAGTGTTCAGGCCTCCGCCCGCTCCAACCGCATCAACTGCAATACGCTTCACACCAGCCGGAACCTTGAATGTTTGCTCTTTGCCGATGTAACGAAATGTACGATGGCGTGAGAAAGCGTGGGCGCGTTGCCGGCGCCAGACGCTACGGGAACGGCGCCGGGGTTATCGGCGCAGCCGGCAAGCAAGCCCGCTGCGCCGGCAATGCCCGCTATGCAGGGGGCGAAATCTGAGCTTTTCATTGCGATGCTCCTGGCTTATTCGGTCGCTCCGCGCCACTCGATTGCTTCGGGAATCCGAGCGAAATTCATGTATCGTTCCGCTATGGAGTTCATGACCCGAAACATGATTTAAGTGATAGGATGAACTTGGGTTCCGCGCTTGCCAAGAGAAAGGATCAACCATGAATAGGACGACACCTCGGCCGCAATCTCTGATAACCGTAAGCGTAATCGCGATAGGCGCGACGATCGCTTTATCCAGCTTCGGAGTCGTGCGAGCCGAGCACACACAAACCAGCGGCTCCTGCACCTCATCCGGTTACTGCCTCAGCTGGGACAACACGGCCTCTGGCGGCGGCATCGAAGGTCAGGCAACGAGTGGCAACGGTTTGTACGGTACGACTTCATCGACCACGGGAAACTCCGCCGTCGCCGGCGTCGCCACCAACTCGAGCGGAACGGCGCACGGCGTTTACGGCCGTTCCTCGAACGGCCAAGGCGTGTTCGGAAAATCGTCGAGCAATAACGGCGTCGAGGGCCACACGAGCAGTCCAATGGATTTCGCGGGGGTCGCGGGCTACGGCGATGGCGATTCGGGGCTCGTGGAGACCGGCGTCTACGGTAAGGGCGGTGCGATGGGCGTCACGGGAGAGTCCAGCCACGGCGGAGTTGCTGTGGTTGCCTTTTCCGACGATACGTCGACGGATATCTTTGCGGGGTCGAACGATGCGAACAACGATTCCTGCATCATCGATCCAAGAGCGAATCTAAAGTGCACGGGCAAGATCACCGGTAAGAAAGCTCTGCGCGTGCAGCACCGGGGCAGCGATGGTCAACAGGTTCTTGCATACGCATCTGAGTCGGCTTCGGCAACCATCGAGGACGTCGGGACGGCGCGCATATTCGCCGGCATGGCGACCGTAGCGATCGACCCGGCCTTTGCCTCGGTAATGGATCGGAGCAGCCCCTACTACGTCTTCCTCACCCCGCTGGGTGATACGCGCGGGCTTTATGTGAGCGTCAAGTCAGCCTCCGGCTTCCAAGTCCGCGAGACCGAAGGCGGCCGTTCGAGGCTCGAGTTCGACTATCGTATCGTGGCACGCCCGGTCGATGCTGCGCGCGATAGATTGCCGATAGCTCCAGCAACGAAAGCACTACCGGCGCGACCGCCGCACTAGCGAGCCGGTACGGCTACCGCACCCACGAAATCGCTCTCACGATCAAGCTTACGACGATCGCCGCAACAACCAGCCACACCGCGGTATACATGAACCTGCGCCCAAACGCGATCGGCGGCGGCGCTTTAGGCGCAGCCACGTTTGCGTATTGGGGCGCGATCGCGTGGATGATCGCGTCCACGCCGTAAGTTGCCGCACTGTCGGCATTCTCGCGCCGCATCCGGGGCCGCACGACGGCGTCGAGGATCTGCGCGGTCGCCGCTTCGTTCAACTCGCCGCGCAGCCGCGAGCCTACTACCATGCCCGCATCGTGTTCGTGCAGCCAGAGGAACAGCACCGCGCCATCGTCCCCCGCGAAGTTTTCCGCCGGCGCCTCGGCGCTGCTGCGCGCGATCACGACGTAGACTGGATGCCCCGTCCCTTCTTGGAACGCTTGCAGATTCTGCACGACCCACGCCGTCGTGGCGTTGGTCAGAATGCCGGGCTCGTCGATCAGGTAATGCTGCGGCGCGACCGTCGGCGGCGTCCCTAGCGCAAGCAACACGAACGCGATCGCCATTACCATCCGCCCGAGGCGCCTCCGCCGCCGAAGCCGCCGCCGCCCGCAGAAAATCCGCCTCCGCCACCTCCGCCACTGGTTAGACCGCCGATGAAGCCGCCGCTCCAAAACGCCGAGCGCCGCATGTCGCGGTTGGCCTGCGCCGAGCCCTCGCGCATCACCAGATAACCGTAGCGGATGCTCCGCACGATCCGCGCGATCACCAAGAACATGCCGAAGCCGAAAAACATCAAGCCGAAGATGATGTAAAACACGGGTGCACCGCTCGATTCGTCGCTCGACGAGGGCTCCGGCGGCGGCGTGACGCCTGCGTAACTCGGCGTGATCGTCGTGAGGATTGCGGCGACGCCGCTGCTCACCGCCCCGTCGACGTCGTTCGCGCGCATCTTCGGCCGAACTACATCGTTGATGATGCGGTAGCTGTCGGCGTCGGTCAGCGCGCTCTCCAAGCCGTAGCCCACCTCGATGCGAATCTTCCGGTCGTGCATGAACAGAAAGAGCACCGCGCCATCGTCGCGTCCTCGACGGCCGACCTTCCATTTGGCGGCGGTCTCGCCGGTCCAGGTTTCCAGCGGCACATTGCCGGTGCTCTGGCCGATCCAGACGATTACCTGATGGCCCGTCGCGCGTTGGTAGCCTTGAAGTTCGCTCTCGACCGACGCCCGCGTGCTTTCCGAAAGCACCCCGGCATTGTCGGTCGCGAAGTGGTCGGGCGTGGGCGGGATCGCGAAGCCTTGAGCGAATGCCGCGACCGGAAGCGCCGTCAGCACGAGCGCGCAGAGCGCTCGTCGCATTCTCACGCCGAGCTCGTGCTTGGCTCCGCAAAATGCGCGTGGAGCACCTCGCCCAGTCGCGCGACGGCGTACAAAATGCCTGCCTCGGTATCGCCGCGCGCGAAAAACGGCTCGCTCTCCTTCACCAGATCGTTCCAGAACGCACCGCCGACGCGCTCGTGCAGCGCGCGATCGCCAATAATCGCGAACCTGTGCGCTTGGGGAGCGATCAAGATCAGCGCCGCGTTCGCCGGTTCGTGCCGGTGTAAGCCGATACGGCCAAACTCCCGCTTGGCGCGTTCGAACGCGTCGACGCTGCGATCGGGAATCTCGCGAACCGCGATCCGTCCGGTGGTGCCGTCCTCGGCCGCTGCAATGGCCGCCGAGATCGTAGCTTGCTGGGCCTTCGTCACGGGCTGAAGTTCACAACCGGGGCCTGCTCGGCGCCGGCCTGCGCTTTGAAGTACGGCTTCTCGTTGAACTTGCTGCCGAAGAGACCGGCGAAAAATACGGTCGGAATCGTGTCGCGCCGCGTATTGAATGCCTGGGCAACCTCATTGTACTTCCGGCGCTCGAAGGCGATGCGATTTTCGGTGCCCTCGAGCTGCGCTTGGAGCGTCTGGAAGTTCTCCGTGGCTTTGAGCTGCGGATAGTTCTCTACAACCGCCAGCAAGCGCGAGAGTGCCGAGCCGAGCTGGTCTTGCGCCGCGGCGTATTTCGCGAAGTCCTGCGGGTTGTTGACGGCGTTTTGCACGACCTCGGGCGAAATCTGCCCGACGCTCGCACGCGCCTTCGCGACGGCCTCGTACGTGCTCGATTCAAAGTTCGCCGCGCCTTTGACGGTTGCGACGAGGTTGGGGATCAGGTCCGCACGCCGCTGGTAGACGTTCTCCACTTGCCCCCACTGCGCATCGACGGCCTGCCCGAGGGTCACCAGCGAGTTATAGGCGCTCCCCACGAAGAGCGCAATGACGACGACGATCCCGATAACGGCGAGGGGTCCGATCCACGAGCGTTGCTGCATAACGAACCAAATGCGCCGTCATGCGGCCTGCCCCTTCCTCGGGTGGCTATAAGGCGTTTCGGCGGCAAAATTCAACGCCGTGCGCTTTTGGGACATGGTTTGGAGGCCTAGTCGTGGTACATTGCAGCCTGTTGCGCTTTCCGAAAGGATGCTAGCATGAGGCCAGTTGGATTGATCGTCGTCGCTTTCGCGCTCGCCCTGGGCGCGCCGGCGTCGGCGACTGGAAACGTCAGGATCCAGCAGCGAGACGGTT
>JBEKRW010000032.1:0-15875 GCA_049517595.1 Candidatus Cybelea sp.
CGGCGCTTGCGCGTCGCGATCTTGCGGAGCAAAGACTCGCGTGGTATTTGGATGCCCACGGCCGCCAGTATCCGGGCGTTGCAGAAAATCAAGCGGCGCGCCTGTTGGCTAGTAATCCGACCTGGTACGTCGATCCGGATCGCAGCGAGTGCGGCACGATCGACTTTGGGCTCGCACCGGAAGCCGTCGCACTGGTGGTCGAGGCACCGCCGCTGACGCCGCGCAACGCGCGGCGCGTACAGGCGGCGTGGACGCGCCTATTCGGCGCAAACGGCTTTCCCGCCCCGCGGCCGGACGTTGAGACGACGGTCATCGAGCGCGATCCGGTTCCAGTGCTGCGATTGCGCGGATTTTCCTCACCGTCGCTCGCAGCCGTCGCCGAGCTGACTTTTGCCTATGGCGCGCAGTCGGTGCATTTCTCGGCGGATTTGCCGCGCGAATTCCAAGTGGTCGATGACGGGCGCGTCAGCCTTTGGCCCCGCAGTTACGACTTCGAAGCGGCGGCGCGCGCGCAGCTCGATCGCTATGGTCTACACCTGGTTACCTGGCCGGAGATCCAACAGATCGAGCACCGGAACTCCACATTGCGTTTTCCGGGAACGGGCGAGCAGCGCTGGGTCCAGTTCCTCGACGACGCGGTGCCCGCGCTGCGCGCGACGGGCTGGCGCATCGAGATCGATGAATCATTTCCCTACGAGTTGGTGGAAGCCGACGATTGGGACGCGCAGATCGAGCCAAGTGCAAACAACTGGTTCGAGTTCGATCTCGGCATCAATGTCGGTGGCCAACGCGTTTCGCTGTTGCCGATCGTCATCGAAGCGCTGCGCGGGCTCGGCATTCGCTCGCACGACGAGTTGGCGCAGCTCGGCGACGGCGCGACGGTTTACGGGCGCGTGCGCGAAAACGCGTTCGTCGCATTGCCGGCGGCGCGGATCGCGCCCCTCCTGGCAGCGCTCGTCGAACTCTTTGATGCACCCCTCACGCGCGAGGGACGGCTTGCGCTCACGCCGGCGCATCTCGCGTCGGTTGCGCAGCTCGAACGCTCGACGCCGGTGCGCTGGGCTGGGGCAACGCAGTTGCGCGATTTGGTTCGCGCGCTCGCCGACGAAGATGCGCTCGCGCCGGCCGCGCTGCCGCCAACCTTCAACGGCGTGCTGCGGCAGTACCAGGAGCGCGGCGTCGCCTGGCTGCAGCTTCTCGCAAGGAACGGTTTCGGCGGCGTGCTCGCCGACGACATGGGGCTAGGAAAGACGGTCGAGTTCCTCGCGCACGTCGCGATCGAGAAAGCGGCGGGACGGCTCAAACGTCCGGTGCTGATCGTTTCGCCGACGAGCGTTTCGCCGAACTGGCGTGCCGAGATCGCGCGCTTCGTTCCGCAGTTGCGCGTGCTCGCTCTCACAGGCGCCGATCGTGCCGAGGGTTTCGCGCAGATCTCGCGCCATGACGTAGTGCTGACGACCTACGCGCTGCTGCAACGCGACATCGAGACGCTCGCCGAGCAAGAGTGGCAGATGGCCGTGCTCGACGAAGCTCAAGCGATCAAGAACCCGCGCTCCAAGGGCGCGCAGGCCGCGGGGCGGCTGCGCGCGGAGCAGCGCCTCGCGCTCACCGGAACGCCCATGGAAAACCATCTCGACGAGCTGTGGTCGGTCTTCAGCTTCGCGGTTCCCGGATTGCTCGGCGAACGCACCGCCTTCGGTCGCGCCTTCCGCACGCCGATCGAAAAGCGCGGCGACACCGAGCGCCGCCGCGTGCTCGCGTCGCGTTTGCGCCCGTTCCTGTTGCGGCGAACGAAGGAGCGAGTTGCAAGCGACTTGCCCGCAAAGAGCGAGATCGTCACCCGCATCGAGCTCGACGGCGCACAGCGCGATCTCTACGAGACGATCCGCATCGCCATGCACGAACGCGTACGCGATGCGCTGCGCCTGCGCGGTTTGGCGCGCAGCCGCATCGTGGTGCTCGACGCGTTGCTCAAGCTGCGCCAGGTCTGCTGCGATCCACGGTTGCTCAAGATGACGGCGGCGCAGGGCGTTCGCAGATCGGCCAAGCTCGACGCGTTGTTAGAGATGGTTCCCGAGTTGATCGACGAGGGACGGCGGATATTGCTCTTCTCGCAGTTCACCTCGATGCTCGATCTCATCAAACCCGAGATGGCGAAACGCGCGATCGATTTTGTGGAGCTGCGCGGCGAAACGCGCGATCGCGTTACGCCGGTTCGGCGATTTCAGGCCGAGGATGTGCCGCTCTTCCTCATTAGCCTCAAAGCCGGCGGTACCGGGTTGAATCTCACCGCAGCCGATACCGTGATCCACTACGACCCCTGGTGGAATCCGGCGGTCGAGCGCCAGGCCACCGACCGCGCGCATCGCATCGGCCAGAACAAGCCCGTCTTCGTGTACAAACTGATCGCTGCCGGCACAGTGGAGGAACGTATTCTCGAGATGCAGGAGCGCAAGGCCGAGCTGGCCGCCGGACTCTTCGATGAATCCGCATCCTTGAGGCTCGACGCCACGGAGATCGACCGGCTCTTCTCGCCGCTCAGCAGGCTCGACTAGCCCGCGCTGCGGTAGTGAACACGATGTCAACGACGCCGTCGCAAGCTCCGTCGTTAGTCCACCAGCTTTCGAATGAAGTACGTCATCTCCAGGGCGCTGGTGAAGGCTTGTTCCTGCAAGTTCGCACCGGCAGCGTGGCCGCCTTCGATTACTTCGTAAAAGAGATAGGGAAGGTGCATCGCCGCGAGCTTGGCCGCAAACTTACGCGCGTGCTGCGGGCCCACGCGATCGTCCTTCGTCGTCGTCCAGATAAGCGGTTCGGGATACTTGACGCCGGGCTTCAGGTTGTTGTACGGCGATATCGAAGCCAGAAAGGCGCGCTGTTCGGGGTTGGAGACGCTGCCGTACTCGCCGGTCCACGACGCACCCGCCTGGATCTGTTCGTACCGCAGCATGTCGAGTAGCGGAACTTGAATGTCGACGGCGTGCCACAACTCGGGATGCTGCGTGAACTCGACGCCCATCAGCAGGCCGCCGTTGGAGCCGCCTTCGATCCCTAAGCGACGCGGACTCGTCACGCCCGTGCCGATCAGATCCTGCGCCACGGCGGCGAAATCGTCGTAGATGCGCTGGCGATGCGTGGTGAGACCGGCGTCGTGCCAGGCTGGACCAAACTCGCCGCCGCCACGAATATTTGCCACCACGTAGACTCCGCCGCGCTCCAACCAGAGCTTGCCCAAGATTCCGCTATAGCTGGGCGTCAGGGAGACTCCGAAGCCGCCGTACGCGTAGAGTATCGTGGGGTTGTTGCCATCGAGCTTCATGCCCTTGGGGTGCACGATGAAGTACGGAATCCGCGTTCCGTCTTTCGAGGTCGCTTCGCGTTGTTCAACGGCGTCTTTGGAAGCGTTGAATCGCGCCGGCGCAGTCTTAACAGCCGACAGGCCGCCGGTGCCGGCATCGAGCTGCCACAACGTCGGGGGAATCAAAAAGCTCGTCACGGTCAAATACGCGTCGTTGCTGCGATCGTCGGTGGCGTTGATGCCGATCGACGAGTCGTCGGGAAGATCGAGCAGTTGTTTCGACCAGCCGCCGGCGGCCAACGGCGCGTAAACCCAGGCGCGTCCACGGACGTTTTCGTAGGTGGCAAGCAGCAAACGCGAGTTGGTTTGCTGCACGTCTTCGAGCGTTTCGCGCGGACCGGGTGCGTAGACCAGCGCCGGTTTCAAGTTTGCGGGGTCGGCCGTCGTTGCCGCCAGATCGAGCGCGACGAGCGAGCCTTGCGGAAACGTCGAGCCGTCGACGCTCCAGCTCTCTTGAAGGGTAAATAACAAACGGCCGGCGACCAGGCCGCTCGGCTGCGACCGCTGCGGAACGCTCAGCTTACGGACGCCGCCGGGCGTTACCAGATAGAACTCAGACTCGAACGTCGAGAGTGGCCGCCAAATAATCGTCGCGCGATCTCCGGCGCCATCGTACAGCGCGACCGGCGAAACGCCGTAGCCGCCGTCGGTCTTGGCGCCTCGGAAGATTTCAACGGCGTCAGAGAGCGGCTGGCCGCGTTTGAGCCGTTTGACGATGAAGGGATAGCCGGCGGTCGTCAGATCGCCCGGCGACCACTCGCGCGAGACCAGCAGCGTGTCGGGATCCTCCCACGCCGTAGTCTGCTTTCCTTGCGGCAGGATGAACCCGTCTTTCACAAACGTCCCGCTCACAAGGTCGAACTCACGCGCCGTGGTGGCGTCTTCGCCTCCGTCGGAAAGGAAGACGAGACACCGAGTTTCGGCCGGCCAAGCGCAGTCGGCTCCCTTCCAAACCCAGTTTGCGTTCTCGGATCGAGAAAGCGCATCCAAATCGAGCGCCGTCGTCCAGGCCGGCGAAGCGGTCGCATAACTCGGCATGCTCGTGCGGCGCCAAATCCCGCGCACGTGCTTCTTATCTTGCCAAAAGTTGTAAACCTGACCGTCTACGATCGAGGGACTGGGAATCCGGTCCTCGGCCTGCGCGATGGTCAGCGCTTGAGCGTGCAAGGCCGCGAAGCGTGGGTCCGTTTGTAAGACCGCTAGCGTCTTGGCGTTCTCGGCCTTCACCCACGCGATCGCGCGCGCGCCGTGCACGTCTTCGAGCCACAGAAACGGATCGGCTTCCGTGGCGCCCTCGCCGCTCGCCGGTGCGCTCTGCGCGCGCGCGATTGCCGCGAAGCCGGCAAAGACGGCCAGAAGCCCGAGCATGCCAAATAATTTCATTTAAACTCCTCGTGAAGGTCTTACGGTAGTTTCGCGAGACGGCCGCCGTCCACCAGCAGGGTGGCGCCGGTGATGAAGCGCGCGTCGTCCGAAGCGAGAAAACAGATCGCGGAGGACAGATCCTCAGGCTTCCCGATTGGGCCTTCCAGCTTTTCAACGCCGCTCTTGACGTTGGGGTTGTTCCAAAGCATCGGCGTATCCACCGAGCCGGGGGCGACGGCATTGACGCGGATATTGCGCGGCTGCATCTCCAGCGCAAAGCCGCGCGTGAACGCTTCGATCGCACCTTTCGAAGACGCATACGCCACGACGTTGGGCGAGGTCGCATAGGCGTGCACCGAGCTGACGTTGACGAACGCCGAGCCGGGCCCCATGTGCGCCACGCCATACTTTGAAAAGAAGAAGACGGAGCCAAGATTAACGGTGAGGGTGGAAAGAAAATCCGCTTCGGCGATGTCGGCAACCGGCCCGAACTTCATAAGCGCCGCATCGTTGACGACGACGTCGATCGTACCGTATGCGGCAACCGCCTGGGCGACGACGGCTTGTACCGCCGACGAGTTGCCGACGTCGGCTTGCACGGCAATCGCAGTTCCGCCCGCTGCCGCGATGGCACCGGCGGTCGCCTGGGCCGACGCGAGGTCGAGGTCGGCCACCACGACGCGTCCGCCTTCGGCGGCCATTTGCAGGCAGGTTGCTTTCCCGATGCCCGAGCCACCGCCGGTCACGATGCAGGTCTTATTCGCAAATCGCATGCCGCCGCATTCGCTGCGGCGAATGGGGAGGCCCGTGCCGCAAAAACTCAAATTTGGTGTTGCCACTGCAGACCATCAATGCGAAGCCTACGACGGGCACGACGACATTCGCGACGTCTGGGAGCGCGTGCGTGGCCTCGTTCCACGCGGCAAGGCTACGGATTTTTGGAACCGCTACCGTGAAGATGTCGAGCTTGCGCGCGGCCTGGGTTGCACCGTATTTCGCCTCTCGCTTTCGTGGGCGCGGCTCGAGCCCGAGCCCGGCGTTTGGAATGACGAGGCCTTCGCCCACTATCGCGACGTCTTACAAGTGCTACGCGATGCGGGAATGTCGGCGACCGTCACGTTGGTGCATAATACGTGGCCCCTGCACGTTCAAGCGGCGGGGTCCGGCGCAGGATTGCTGGATAAAGGCTTTCCCGATCGCGTCGCCCGCTTCGCTGCCGAGGTCGCGCACCGCCTGGGCGATCTAATCGACGACTACGTCACGCTCAACGAGCCCAATCAGCTCGTCTACGGTTGGATCAAGGGCTTTTGGATGGCCGCCTACGCGATGCCGCCGGGCCAGCCGCCGTATGAGAGCGGGGACGCGCAGATGGACGACGTGCTCACGCTGATCCCGAATCTCTTTCGCGCGCACGCCAAGGCGCGCGAGGCCATTCGGCGCATCCGGCCGAGCGCGCGCGCCGGCACGAACCCGCTCGTCTTAGGCCTTCCGCAATGGCTGCAGCGTTGGATCGATCGTACCGCGACGCATCTAAAGTCGCCGGAGGCCGTGAAGCGTCAGGCGGCGCGGATCGCGCAGTCGGCGATTGTCGAAGGCGGCCGCGTCGATTGCTCGATCGCGCAGATCACGATGACTGCGCAGCGCCAGCAGCACGCCTTCTTCTCGGAACCCTACTATGCCGCGCACGTTGCCGTACTGCACGCAACCGGGTTTGCGCTGCCCGAACCGGCGCAAGAGTGGCGCGGCCGCGTTGCGGTCGTGGCCGATACGCTCCCCGCGAGCATCGCCGGCGGCTGGTTTCCCGCTGCGGCGATGAGCTATCTTCCCTCGATGGCCGCCGCCGTTGCGGCACTGAAACGAGGCGATGTCGACGCGCTGTTTGACGACGACGTCGTCCTGCGGCAGTATGTGGGCGATGCTTTTGATATCACGCGGCTTCCGGGGCCCGATCAGTACTTTGCCGTCGCAATGGGACTGGGCAGCCGCACGTTGCTCAACATGGTCGATCGCGCCATCCGCGACGTGCGCCGAGAACACACCGAGATGCCCAACGCGTTCAACCGCAAGACGATTGCGCACATCGGGCGCGAAGAAGAAGCCAAGAAAGATTCAAAGCGCGCCGTCCCGGAGATGGACCGTTCGATCGCCCGCATCCGCCGCCGCGGCAAGTTGCGCGTCGGCATCCATCCCGGCGTTGCGGGTTTGTGCACCACGAGCGGCAAGGGACGCTACACCGGGCTCGAACCGGAGATCGCGCGTCGCGTGGCGCGGCTTATCTTCGGCGATCCCGAGTGCGTCGAGTTCGTTCCCATGGCGGGCGAACAGCGCCTGAGCGCCACGCGATCGACGCTGCTGCACTCGCTCTTTGCGTTCCGCAAGAGCCTCGCGATCTTCTCGACGCTGCTCGGCACGAACTGGTGGAATCTCGGCATGGCCGGTAAGCTGCCGGAGTTTCTCTGTCCGCGCGAATGTGTCGGGACGCTGGACTACGTTGGCCTTGACTACTATTGGGGCGTGCCGTCCTTCTGGCCGCGGGATCTGCATCGCCTCAGCGCCGCCGCGGATTTTCAATACGCCGGCGCACCGGTCTGGCCCGACGCACTCAAGCAGACGCTCTTGGAAGCCGCTCGAGCCTTTCCCGGCAAGCCGATCGTTGTCGTCGAGAACGGCTGCGTCGTCAAAGCCGCCGGCGTCGGTCGTCCCGATTATTTATCGGAGCACGTTGCGGAGGTTCGCAAAGCCGTTGCACGGGGCGTGCCCGTCGAAGCATACCTTTGCTGGAGCATTACCTCGAACCGTGAATGGGGTCTGCAATTCGACGACGGCAGCGACTTCGGGTTATATCACATCGATCTCGACACCGACCCGGCGCTCACACGAAAAGCGACGGACTCGAGCCGCGTCTACGCGAATCTAATCGCCGATTCCTAACCGCGCTGAAGGCTAGGTCAATGTACCGCTACGCCGTAAACCGATTTCAATCCACTCGTAATCGTGTTGACGAGCGTGCCCGAGGAGTAATCGTAAACGAGCAAAGCGTTGACCTCGGGGTCTGCAACGTAGAGGTGCTTAAACGGCTTGTCGAAGGCGATCCGGAACGGGTCTTCCATGCCTTGCGTGATCGTCTCCGACGGCTTCGTCGAGCCCGGCGGGAAAACGTAGACCGCAGCATTGTTGCCCGAGCCTTGATCGGCTACGACGACGTCGCTCTTTCCGTCGATGACGTCGCCGGCGGCCCAGACGATGGGAAGCCCGAGGTCGTCGCCCTTGGTCGACTTAGGCGCAAACTCATCGACGTCGCCCGGGCCCGCACCGTGGGCGCCGGTGTTGTACTCGATGTACAAATTGTCTTTCGAATCCAGTGCGAGGCCTTGCGGATAGGTGATGTCGATCGTCGCCTTCGAGCGCGTCGAGTTTTTCGGAAACTCGACGACCTTTTCACCGACTAAGTCGGAAACAAAGACCCATCCGTTTTTGCCTACGGCCACGGCGGTTGGGTAGGCGAAGCCGGTGTACTGCAGCTTGTAGGTCGTGCTGCCGTGCGGATACATCGTAACGGTTTGGTTCGATGCGTTCGTAACCCACAGATCGCCGTGTGCGTCGACGCAGTTACCCTCCGGGCCGCTGATCCCGTCGGTGATCTCTCCGATCGGGCTTTGGCCCGACCCGGCTGCGGAGTAAATCTCGACCGCGTTGCCGGTAAAATCCGAAACGTAGATCAGGTGCTGCGCCTTCTTTGCCGCGGGAGAGAGCCATCCGCCGGCTCGATGGGCAGGCTGCGGAACGCCCAGCAGCGCATGGACTCGAGCCGCTTGCTCCGTAGTTCCGGCGCCGCTCGCTGCCGGCGTTGCTTGGCCGCCGGCGCAACCCGCGCACAGCGCGAGCGAGGCAATCCACAAAACTTTCTTCATCACTTGTTCTCCTGTCATAGCGTTACAGCGGCGGAACCGGATCGAGCGCGAGACCGTTTGGTCCGTCGATGCCGTCGGTGATCGTGTCTACCAACGTGCCGCTCGGATAATCGTAGACGTAGACGGCGTTTCCGATCGCATCTCCGACGTAGACGCGACGCTCGTCTTTCTCGAAACGCACCGGATCCGGGTCGATCGTATTTTGGGCGAAGGTTTTTGACGACTTTGTCTTCCCCTTAGGGAAGACGAGGACGCCGGGCAGCCCCTGGTCGGCGGTGACGATATCTCCGGCCTTGTCGAGCGCGATGCCGCCGGGCTCGATGATAGCGATACCAAGGTTCGTTCCATTCGTGCTTCCCGCGGAGTATTCGATGATTTCGCCGCTCTTATAACCCGCGGTGTAGGTGGTAACGAAAACGTTGCCGGAATTGTCGAGAGCCAGGTCGATGGGATACGGGAGATTGGTGATCGTCAGCGATGGCGTGTTCGAGGCTTGAGGAAAGATCTTCAGCGAAGCCGGCCTTAGGCTGGTTATATAAACGTTGCGCTGCTTATCGGTCGCGACGCCCGCGGGATCGCCCAGACCGCTCGAGTACGTGAAGCTCGGTTTCACGGTTCCTGGCGCGTACTCCGTTACGGTGTTCGCCGTGGTGTTCGTGACGTAGAGATTGCCTTTGTTATCGACGTTCTCGCCTTCGGGTCCATTGATGCCGTCGGTGATCTTTCCGATCGGTGGCTGGTTGTGGCCTTTCGTACAATAGATGGCCACATAGTTGAGTTTGTAACTGGAGACGTAGAGCTTGGCGGCTTTGCACGCTTTTGCCGCAGGCGAGAGCCCGCCGCTTTGCATTCCGAGGCTTCCGGGAACCGTGGACCCGCCGGAGCAAGCCGCGGCAAAGAATGGGAGCGCGGCCAAAGCGGCTGCAAAGCGCGGCGAGGTAAGTACGACACATCTGCGCATTCGTACGTCTTACCCGTTAAACCGGCCGATGCCCTTCGACGCGCCGGGATGAGACGGTTGGGCTGCCTTAGGAGTTAAGTAGCGATTCGACCTCCTCGCGAACTTCGCGATCTTGCGAATCGCCGACGACGACCTTGCGCAGTTCGCCGTGGCGGTCGAAGATGAGCTGGGTTGGCCACGCTTGCACGTTGTAGGCATGCCACAACGCGAAATCGTTGTCGATAACCACCGGCCAGACGATACCTTGCCGCGCCAGGCTCTGCTCGACGTATGGACGCGATCGCTCGGCCGGCGTTTCGGGAGAGTGGATGCCAATCACGCGTAGGCCGCGTGCGCGGTCCTGTGAATAGAGCGTACGCAATGCCGGCACGACGTTTTGGCAGTTGTAACAGTCGACGGTAAAAACGTCGAGGACGACGACCTTCCCTTGCAAATCTGCAGCAGAGACGGGACCGTTGATCCAGGCCGAACCCAGGGCCAGCAATAACATCAACTTCATGCTTTTACAACGCCCCTCGAGCCCGCCCGGATGAGCCTCGCGTAGCTATGCCGCTGCAGAACCGCGTCACGCCGTTTGGGGAGATCGTCGCGTTGGAAGGGCGCGGCCTCGTCATGGGCAACCGGGGCGTGCTGCACGGTGGCGGTCGCCGGATCGTTCGCTCGTCGCAAGTGCGGCGTTGGATCGCGTGCCGAATCGAGTTCCGTGGCCGCAAGCGTACGATCATGGCGCCCAAGCGCTACACGGAGTTGTTCTTTCTCGACGAAGCGACCGCGTTGAGTGCCGGTCATCGTCCCTGCCGGGAGTGCCGCTACGCGGACTATCGGCGCTTCCGTTCATTATGGGAAGGCTGTTTCGGCGGCCCAGCAAGCGCCGACGCTATGGATCTGCAACTCCATCGCGAGCGGCTCGCCGGCCGCGAGAAGTGCACCTATCGCAGCGACGCCGGCGCGCTACCTGACGGAACGTATGTTGCGCTCGCCGGGGACGCGTGGCTGGTGTGGGGCGACGAACTGCTGGCCTGGTCCGGCACGGGCTACGCGAAACGCAAGCCTCGACCGGCGCGAATGGAAGTCGACGTGCTCACGCCTCGCTCGATCGTCGCCGTTCTCGCGGCGGGCTATCGCCCCGCCGTCCACCCGAGCGCCGACCGCTAGAGGCCCGGGAGAAGGTACAAGGGAACGACCGGAAACTTACTAACTGTGGACGTAGTGGGAGAAGATTATGGCGAGAATCGTCGTCGTTGCAAAGTGCCAAGATCGAGGCAAGTGGGAAGCGGGCTTTCAAACCCACGGTGAGATGTTCAGAAGGAGCTACGGTATCAGCAAGCCGGTCAGCTACGGGATGAGCGAAGACAACGATGTCGTCGCGTGCTTTGAGCCGGACGATTTAGCTACTGCCATGGAGTCCCTCGACACGCCCGAGACCAGAGCGGCGATGGAATCCGACGGCCTCATCATGGATTCCGTGTCGGTCTTCATTCTCGACAAGGAGCTGAAAGTCTAAGTGGTCGTTGTGGAAATGCTCTCGAGATGAAAACGCTGATCGTCTTTGATCTCGACGGTACCTTGGCGGAGAGCAAAGCGGCGATCGACGACGAGATGCGGGGGCTCCTCGCGGGGCTGCTCGGCGTACCGCACGTGCAGGTATCGGTCATCTCCGGCGGCGACTGGCCGCAGTTCGAAACGCAGCTTCTTGCAAATCTCCCGCAAGCCGCGGACTTAACGAAGTTGTCGCTGCTCCCAACTTGCGGGACGCGGTTCTATCGCTATGCCGGCGGCGGCTGGAACAAACTCTATTCCGAAGATCTCAACCCGGAGCAAAAAGCGCGAATCGTTGCGGCGCTCGATAAAGAGGTCGCGGCGTCGGGATTTGCGGCGACAAAAACGTGGGGTCCCACGATCGAGGATCGCGAGAGTCAGATAACCTACTCCGCCTTAGGCCAGCAGGCGCCGCTCGATGCCAAGAAAACCTGGGATCCTGACTTCTCGAAACGATTGAAGATCAAAGCGGCGCTCGATCGCGATCTGCCCGACTTCTCGGTTCGCTTGGGCGGGACGACGTCGATCGACATCACGTTGCCGGGCATAGACAAGGCCTACGGCATTCGGAAGCTGCGCGACATCCTGGGCATTCCCATCGAAGACATGCTCTACGTTGGGGACGCGTTGTTCCCGGGCGGAAACGATGCTCCGGCGCGAGAGACCGGCGCCGTCTGCATCCAAGTCAGGGATCCGAACGAAACCAAGCGCGTGATCGAGACCGTTATCGCGTGCGAGGGCTAACGGGAGCGTCATGAGCACGACCCCCGGTCCGGGCACTGCAACGACCCCCACTCCGGCAACGGCTACGGCCCCGATCAAGTGGTTCGACGGACCTCAGAAGCACGATTATCCCGCGGCACAGTCCTACTTGAGCCTGACGATGAAACCCGCGCTGGTAGACAAGATCGTCGCCGCCTTGAAAAAGGCCGAAATGACGGCGTTTAAGTCGAAGGACATTTTTCGAGCGTCTCGGCTGCCGTTGCTTGGCATCGGCAACTACCACGTCGAAAAAGTCCGGGCGGAAATCCTCGCCGGCCTACAAATTTCGCCGCTCTTGCTTTACCGCGAAAAAATCACCGCGCGGGTTGTAATTGCCGACGGCTACCACCGGCTGTGCGCGGTGTATACGTTTGACGAGGACGCCGACATCCCGTGCAAGATCGTCTGATCGCGGGCTCACCGCAGCCGATGAGGGACGCGTACGCAGCCTACGAGTTCTTGCAGCCAGCACATGAATGGCGCCGCGTCTTCTCCGAGGCTTGGGGCACGTTTCTGCTCGTCGTTGTTGCCGCGGGTGCCGGCGTCGTAGCGGCGCAGAGCGGTGGCGAAATAACCCAAAGCGCGAAGGTGGTCGCACCGGGTTTGATGGTGATGGCGGTCATCTACTTCATGGGTGCGGTTGGCGGCGCGCACCTGAATCCGGCAGTTACGCTAGCTTTTGCCGTGCGGCGCAACTTTCCGTGGAGCCGAGTTCCCGGATATATCGTGGCGCAGTTCGCCGGCGGCATCGCGGCGGCGTGTTTTCTTCGCGCGATGTTCGGCAACATCGGCCTGCTCGGCGCCACCGTGCCTGCCCCCGGCATTGGCGATCTCAAAGCGTTGATCTTGGAGGTGCTCTTAACCGCGGGTTTGGTCAACGTGATTCTTGGAACCGCGTCGGGCGCACGGAATGTCGGCACCAACGGAGCGATTGCCGTCGGCGGTTATATTGCGCTCGCCGGCCTGTGGGCTGCGCCGATCACCGGAGCCTCGATGAATCCCGTGCGATCGTTCGCGCCCGACTTGGTCCGCGGCGACCTTCACAGCGACTGGATCTATATCGTGGGCCCAATCGTGGGCGCCATGATCGCCGTGGGTTTCGAATGGATTCTCAAAGGCGGCCCAACGCCGGCCGGGAGCTTGGCGGCGCAGGGCGACACGTCCACCACACCAAGAAAATAAGAATCACTTGTAGCGGAAGCCGGATGAGAAACGCCGCTGCGCTGCCGATATCACGATACAGTTGCGGATGTTGGGCCATCTGAACGTTAGCCGGAAAGACCGCGACCAACAGGGCGATGAGCCCGATGCCTGCCGCTCGTCGGGTCGTGGGAATCAACACGCCGATGCCCCCGAGGCACTCGCAGACGCCGCTGATTGCAACGAGTAATGCATGGTCCGGCAGATAGTCCGGCACGATCCGAACGTAAAACGCCGGGTGGACGAAGTGATTGGCGCCGGCGGCGATAAAGAATACGCCGAGGAGAACCTGCGCGAGCGACCGCGCCCTCATCGGTGCAACGCCCGCTGCATGTCTTGCGCGCACTGCGCTGCAACCTGGTCCGGTGACTCCGAAAGCCTTGCGATCACCCGCATCCGGTCGGCGGCGGTGCGGTTCTGACTGAGTTTTGCTTTGGCGTAGATTCGTTGCGCGCACATGTCAAAAGCAACGATCCCGCGAAGCTGATTTTCACGAAAACTAGGTTCCAGGCGGTGAGGATCCCACGCATCGGACCGCTCGGGCTCGAACTGCGCGGTAAGGCGCACGACCACGTCCCAGGCGTCTACCTCGCGTAAGGTTCCGCAGAGATGCGCGGCCGAATAGTTCCACGTCGGCACCGTTACGTACGGTTTTTCATACCAGCTTGCTGAGACGTAGGCGTGCGCGCCCGTAAAGACGACCGTGGCTGAGCTCTGGTTGGCGATCGACAAGGCGTGCGCATTTGCGCGAGCAACGTGGCCCAGCACCCAGAGTTCGTCGTTGCGGACTTCCGCGATCATCGGAAGATGCGTTAATCCGTCCGCGGTTACGAGCAGTCCAAACGGGAAGCGATCGATGAGGTCCAGGACCCACCCGCGATCGGCGACCTCGAAATCCGGCGGTGTATACATGCCGCATCCGTTCGGGCAGAACCCGCCCAAACGATGCTTTTACGTCACGTACGATTGCGAGCTGCGCGAGCCGTTGCGCGCGATGTCGCGCAGGCGCTGCTGCATTGCCTTCGTCGGCACTTTGACCCGGTCGGCTAGCCGGAGGAACGCGAGAACGCGAACGTGCCACCAGGTGAGGTCGAGCTCAAACCAGCGCAGCCCGTGGCGTGCCGAGAACGGAAAGGCGTGATGGTTATTGTGCCAGCCCTCGCCCCAACTAATGAGCGCCACCCACCAGCAATTGGTGGATTGGTCGGGCGTCTGATAGCTGCGGTACCCCAGCATATGGGCCGCGCTGTTGACCAGCCAAGTCGTGTGATAGCTGAGCGCAAGCCGCACGAAGATGCCCCAAATCACCCACGACCATCCGCCAAGCGCGAAGAGCCCGAGCCCGAGCGCCAGCTGAAGCGGGATGTTGAGGTATTGCAACACCCGATAGAACGGCTCGGAGTAGAGGTCCGGGGCGAAATGCCGCATTTCCTCAACGGACGGCAGCGCGATGTTATGCCGGTAAATCCAGTCCATGTGCGCCCACTTGAACCCGTCGGCGATGCTGTGAGGGTCGCCTTCATGGTCGGCATGGGCGTGGTGTTTGCGGTGCACCGACACCCAGCGAATCGGATCGGCTTGCAGCGCGAGCGTTCCAAAGATCGCAAAGAGGTATTCGATTGGTTTGAGGAGTCGAAGGCTGCGATGCGTCAGAATCCGGTGAAAGCAGAGCGAAATCCCCAGCGCCACGGTGGCATACGACACGACAGCTGCCGCCGCCAGTGCCGACCAACTGAAGAAACCGGGCCAGAAGGCTGCGAGCGCTCCAATGTGGATTCCGATGAGTCCAAAACCTTTGATGCGGCTATACGTGCGATCCATATCTCTTTGGCTGGGCGCTCCTACTACAGACAATCGTTTAAATGGAACTGAAAACCGCCCGATGAATGGGCCGGGCCGTCGAAAGCTCCCAGGGGCCCATGACCCGTGACGGGAGCGAACTCCTCTAAGTGTACTCCAAAGCGGGGACAGTGCCTACTGCTCAAGCGGCAACCGGCTGCCGCAGGATGAGCAAGATCCGGATGGACGCCATCGGCGCCGCGGCGGTAGGCTAGGCACATGACCGAAGACCTCGAGGCGATTCGCGCCGTCTGCCGCTACGTCGAACAGCACAGCGACGAAGCATTTAAACTCGACGCGCTCGCGGCCATGGCCGGCCTGAGCAAGTATCACTTCGCGCGTCGCTTCAAAGCCGTCGTGGGCGTGACCCCGAAGGCGTATGCGGCGGCAGCTCGGCTGCGCCGGCTCAAAGACGGGCTAAAAGACGAGCGCTCGATCGACGCCGCGGCCTATGAGGCGGGGTATGGCTCGCCCAGCCGCGTCTACGAGAACGCCGCGCGGAATCTGGGGATGACGCCGGCGCAGTACCGGGCCGCGGGCCGAGGCGTCGCGATCTCATATGCAATGCTCGAAACGCCGTTGGGGGCGATGCTGATCGGCGCGACCGATCGCGGCATCTGCTTCGCGCAGTTCGGCGATTCCGAAGAAGACCTGCGCAAGCAGCTGCGGGCCGAATACGCCAACGCCGAGATCGCGCCGATGCAAGCGCCCTACCATCCCGATTTTTCGGCGTGGACCGGCGCCATCGCGCGCCATCTTAGGGGCGAACGGCCGAATCTTAACCTTCCGCTCGACATCCGCGCAACGGCCTTTCAGATGCGCGTTTGGAAGTATCTGCAATCGATCCCCAGCGGCGACGTGCAGTCGTATCGTGAGGTTGCCGCCGGCATCGGCCGGCCGGCCGCTGCCCGAGCCGTCGCGACGGCCGTCGCGCGCAACC
>JBEKRW010000033.1:0-15870 GCA_049517595.1 Candidatus Cybelea sp.
TCGAAACGAGCGAATCGAGGCTCGCCGGATCCATCGAGTGGGAGGCGTACGGCAGGTAACCGCCGCTACATCCGTAGAGCAATCCCAGGAGGCCGCAGATTCCGAAAAGACGAGTCATCGCACCATCGGCTTTCTTCTCAGCGCGCAATCAGGCCTGGCAGGCGGGCCGCCAGGCCGAGAACGAGCAAGCCACCGCAATCCACTCTATATCATCAACTTTCACAGGCAATTTCAACGCTCCGCCGATTGGAAATAACCGGTCTCGGCTTGCCCGCGATCATAGCTGTGAAGCCTTGAAGTTGGCTGAGCGGACCCAGGCGCGGGAACGCCCGGTGTCTTACGGCGCGCGAAGGCCCGGCGGAGCTCTGCCGGGCGGGGGCTCGACCTGCACCGGAGCGCAAGCTCGATGCTCGGCGATCGCGCTCTTGTAGACGCGGAGAAACGACGTCGCCGCCGTCAACATCTTTATCGTTGCAACAAGCTTCATAACGAACCTCGCGCGAGACCTTTACCAGCATAATTTCTTTCGGCGCGGCACTACCCATTCTTCATAATGACGTCTTATTGTTTAGCAGGAGCCGCGTTTATACAACGCAAGAAGCGGGGACTCGTCGATAAGGAGCAAGAATTCTATATGGCCGGTTTCACGCGCTTTACCGCATGCGTTACAACGCTCGCAGTTGCTGCGATGCTCGCCGCTTGCGCCGGCGCTCTCCCGAGCGCATTTTCGCAGCAGCAGCTTGCGCCGGCGGGCGCACCAATCGCGCAGAGAATGAAGTGCCCACACGACAACGGCGTCTCCGTGCACCCTTGCGCGGTCAGGCTCACGGCGTCTACAACGTCGGCGAAGGTCAAGCCCAAGGGGCCAAAGGGCAGCTACTTCTCGGTTCGCGACAATCATTGTTCGTCCAATGACATCGTGACGGTGGCGGGATCGGGTACTCTGTGGACGATTACGGCAGGCACGGGCAAGGGACACTGCACCGTGAACTTCATCGACAGGGACTTCGACGGTAGAAAGATCGGCATCGCGACCGTGGACGTTGCGAATGTAAGGTCGTAAGCGGCCCGAAGACCGAGGCCGCAGCGCCGCAATTGCGGCGGAGTTGACTCCTCTCAGAGCCTGGCTTCTTGCCAGGCTCTGATTAATTCGGGCGCCGGACCGTGGCAACGAAACGCTCGAACAAGCGTTCGAGCAAAACATTCGCGCGCGTGTCAGCCTTGCTTAAGGGAATCATGGGGCGTATAGTGGTGGGAAGTAGTGCCTAGTGGTGCGTTTCGGAGGAGCATTTGCAGGCTGGACTTCCCCGTTTTGCGGGCTCGGAGCAACACGCCCTTGACGATAAGGGCCGGCTAATTGTGCCCGCGCGCTTTCGCGAGCGCTTGGGAGCCCAGTTCGTGCTGACCATCGCACCCCCCGACTCGTGCTTAGCGCTCTATCCCAGCGCGACGTGGGTCCAGTTTTGCGAGCGGCTCGAAGCGGTGCCGCGCAAAGACGACCGCTATCGCCGTTCGGTCCGCTACCTCTTCGCGCATACCGAGGAGGTCGGGTGCGACAATCAAGGCCGGGTCGTCGTTCCCGCACTTCTTCGAGGGTACGCCGGCATCGAACGTCAGGTCGTCTCGGTCGGGTTGCTGACGCGCGTAGAGATCTGGGCGAAGGAGCGCTACGCCTTCCAGCAGCCGCCTGAGGGTGAGATGCCCGACTTCATGGGCGAGCTAGGACTGTAGAATGTGGTGCCGCTATGCTGAGCCACGTTCCCGTGCTGCTGGAGCCCGCGCTCGAATACTTAGAGATCCTTCCGAGCGGAGTCTACCTCGACGCGACCTTCGGGGCGGGAGGCCATGCTCGGGCCATCTTGGACCGTCTCGGAGACGGACGCCTGATCGCGCTGGATGCCGACCCGCACGCGATTGCGCTTGCGCAACAGCTGGCCGACCCGCGATTGAGCTTCGTGCACGCGAACTTTCGCGATCTCGGTCGCATCCTCGACCGCTGCGAGATCCCATCGCTGGACGGCGTTCTCTTCGATTTGGGAGTCTCGTCGATGCAGCTTGACGACGCGGCACGCGGCTTCTCTTTGGCTCAGCCGGCGGTTCTCGACATGCGGATGGATCCTGGCCACGGGTCGAGCGCGTACGACGTACTCTCGACCGCGAGCGAACGGGAGCTGGCCGAAATTTTCTTTGCATTCGGAGAAGAGCGGTCGGCCCGTCGGATCGCTCGCGCAATCGTCATGCGGCGCGCGGGAGGCGGCCTGCCAAACACGACGTCGGAGTTTGCCGCGCTTATCTCCGGCATCGTGCACCGCCCGGGAAAACGAGAACGGATCCATCCGGCAACGCGCGTCTTTCAGGCGTTGCGCATCGCGGTTAACGACGAGCTGGGCGCTTTGCGCGAAGGCTTGTCGCAGGCGGTCGCGCGTCTGCGCACGGGCGGGCGCGTCGTCGCAATCAGCTTTCATTCACTCGAGGATCGAATCGTGAAGCGAAGTTTCCGCGAGGACGAGAGACTCGAGGTTCTTACGAAGAGGCCCATTGGTCCCGATCGGCGCGAGCTCGCCGAAAACCGCCGGTCCCGCAGTGCCAAACTTCGCGCCGCGCAGCGCAAGGGAGCCGATTAATTGATTGCGTCTCAGTCTTTCGAACGAAGCTCGCGCATCGAGAATCCCCGCACCGTTCGCAACGCAACCGCGGCGCGAAAAGTGCGAGCATCGCGCGCTCGCTACACGACGCTCACGCGCGTCTTCGCCGTGCTGCTCTGCGTCCTCACTTTGGTGATGGGATACGTCGTGCTAACGTCGAGCCTGACGGGGCTGAGCTACGCCGTGGCGCGAGCCGCGGCGCAGCGCGAGGCGCTGCAGGAAGAGACGATGCGCCTCGACGACCAAATCGCCGCGTTGCGCTCCGACGATCGGCTTGCCGAAATGGCCGCACGTTTGGGCATGCGGCAACCGCAGCGATTCGCGGTCGTGCGAGAGGAAGAGCCGCGTGTGGCCCGAGCCGGGTCGCACTTCCCATTGCTCTCGTCACTTGCCGGGTTCTTGGTGCCGGCAGTAGCCGCGCACCCCTAAGTAACGGCCGCGATGCATCGTCGAACGTTCACGCGCGTCGCTCCGATGCGCGCTCGAATCTCTTTTTACGCATGTATGGGCATCGCGCTCTTTCTTGCCTGGCGCCTGTGCGACGTTCAAGCCCTTAAGGGGCCGCTCTATGCGAAGGAAGCGCTAGCGCAGCGCTCCGACACCGTCGAGGTATTCGCGCGGCGCGGCAGCATTCTCGATCGTTACGGCAACGTTCTCGTACGTTCGCTTCCGTCCGAGAGCGTCTACGCGGTACCTCGCGAGATCGTCGACCCAGCGGCAGCAATTGCGAAGTTGCAAGGCATCTTCGGCAAGCTCGATCCCTCCGTCGCGGCGGCGATGCACGACCGGCATTTGTGGTTCGTCTGGATCGCGCGCAAGGTGCCGCACGATTTGGCCTCTCGGGTTCGAGCCTTGGGTCTGCTCGGTGTCGCTTTAAAGGAAGAGGAGACGGGGCTACGGGTCGATACGGCCGGACGTCTGGCCTCGACCGTCCTGGGCTTCGTAGGCACCGACGAAAACGGGCTCGACGGGGTTGAGTATGCGTACGACGGTACGTTGCGAGGGCACTCAGGGCGCGTAACGCTGGAAGCGGACGAGTTCGGGCGGCCGATTCCCTTCGGGCGAGAACGCATCGTGTCGCCGGCGCAGCCAGGTTCAAACGTCGAGCTCACGATCGACCCGTACCTGCAGTTTGCCGCCGAGCAAGCCTTACAGGAACAAGTGCGCACCTATCATGCGCTCGACGGAACGGCGATCGTCATGGATCCATGGACGGGCGAGATTCTCGCGTTGGCGAACGCGCCCAATTTCGATCCGAACCGGTTTTGGATCTACGGAGAAGACGCACGTCGCAATCGCGCCGTTATGGATGCCTACGAGCCCGGCTCGACCTTCAAGCTGGTCACCGCGGCCGCCGCGCTCGACTCGGGCAAGGTCGGGCTGGCGTCACGCTTCCCCGCTCACGACACACTCGAAGTGGGTGGTCGAACGATTCACAATGCGGAAGACGGTTTCATGGCAGGGACGGGCAGCAGCGAGACGCTCGAGCAAATCGTCGCATACTCGCACAATGTCGGGGCCGCAGAAGTCGGGCTCTCGATCGGTGGCCGAACCTTTTACAATATGGAGCGTAAGGCCGGCTTCGGGACGCCGACCGGCGTCGGCTTGCCGGGCGAGAACCCGGGTATCGTTCCGCCGCCCGATCAGTGGAGCGGTTCCTCGCTGGCGACGATGGCTTTTGGCCAAGGTGTCTCCGTAACGCCGCTTGCCATGGCTCGGTATTACTGCGCGATCGCGAATGGTGGATTGCTCATGGAGCCGCGAATCGTCAACGCCGTCTACGATCAGCAAGGAAACCTCGTGCGGCGAACCGAGCCGCGAGCGGTTCGCCGCGTCTTCTCGCGGCGAACCGCCGCGGAGTTGCGCAGCTTCCTGCGAAGCGTCGTGGTGCGCGGCACCGGCGACCCGACCGCGCAGGTCGCGGGCTACGCCACTGCGGGAAAAACCGGAACGGCCTCAATGGTGGTTGACGGACGGTATCTCTCCGGCTATTACGCCGCTTCGTTCATCGGCATGGTTCCTTATCCGCGCGCACGCTACGTCATCTACGTGAAGGTCGAACGGCCGATCGGTTCGTACTACGGCAGCGTCGTTGCCGCCCCGGCATTCGCACAGATCGCGCGCGCGGCGATGCTGCACGCCGGCGTCTTGCCCGGCGGCATCGTTGCGCGCAATGGCCGCTGATACCCAAATCGCACTAACGACGCTGCTCGATCGACTGCCGGCGGCCACCGTCACCGGCGACCGCGCGCAAGTCGTCACGTCCATCGAAATCGATTCGCGTTCCGTGTCGCCGGGCGCGCTCTTCGTAGCGCTGCGCGGCAGCCACACCGACGGCCATCTCCACGTCGCCCAAGCGATCGAGCGCGGCGCGTCCGCGGTCGTCGTCGAGGAGAGCGCGCAGGTTGCCGACCCTGCGCGCGCAACGGTCATTCGCGTCGCAGATTCAAAGCGGGCGCTCTCCGTTCTGTCGGCGGCGTTTTACGGCGACCCCTCGCGACGGCTCGACGTGATCGGCGTCACCGGAACCAACGGCAAGACGACGACGACGCGAATGGTCGCGGCGATTCTCAATGTTGCCTCGATACCATGCGGCATCATTGGCACCGTGGGCGCGGAGTTCGATTCGCACCGGTGGCAGCTAGGAAACACGACCCCGCTACCGCCCGAGCTGCACGAGGTGTTGGCCGCCATGCGGGACGATGGCGCGCGAGCAGTCGCCGTCGAAGTTAGTTCGCACGCACTGGCACTCGAACGGGTCGAGGACGTTGCCTTCCGGGTGGCGGCTCTGACCAACGTCACTCGCGACCATCTCGACTTTCACGAATCGCAAAGCGCTTATGCCGCCGCCAAGCGCCATCTTTTCGAGTTGACGCAAGCCGCCGTGCTCAACGTTGACGACGCCTACGGCCGGCAATGGGCGCTCGAGCTCGAGCGCGCCGGGCGACGGGTCGTTACGTATGGAAACGAATACGCCTCGAATCTCGCCGCGCGGGACGTCGTGTTAGAGCCGGCCGGCAGCCGCTTTACGGTCAACGGGCAAGCTTACGAGCTTCACCTTCCCGGGCGCTTCAACGTTTGGAACGCGCTTGCCGCAATCGGCATTGCGCAACTTTTGGAGATTAGCGACGCTAGGATCGCGCGGGGATTGGCGATGCTGCAGCGCGTGCCCGGGAGAATGGAGCGCGTGGGCGGCGTGGGAATCGACGTCGTGGTTGACTACGCGCACACGCCCGATGCGCTCGAGAATGCGTTGCAAGCGCTGCGCGAGACGACCGCGGGTGCGATTGCGATCGTCTTTGGTTGTGGCGGCGATCGCGATCGGGGAAAGCGCGCCGAAATGGGAGCGGTTGCCGCGCAACTGGCCGACCGGCTTTATCTCACCAGCGACAATCCACGCAGCGAAGAGCCGCGCGCGATCGTGGACGAGATCCTCGCCGGCATCCCCGACGGCGTGCGGCACGTCGTGGAGTTGGATCGCCGTCTCGCGATCGAGCGCGCGATCGCAGAGGCGCGCGCCGGCGACGTCGTGCTCGTTGCGGGCAAGGGGCACGAGGCCTATCAGATCGTCGGCGACACAACCCTTCCGTTTGACGACGCGACCGTCGCGCGCGCGGCACTCGCGATGGCGGGTAATCCCCGATGAGGTTGCCGCTCGATCGCGCGGTCGCCGCGTCGAACGCCACGCTATTCGACGGTGATGCCGCGCCGGATTCACTGCGCATCAGCACCGACACGCGAAGCATCGGACCCGGCGACACCTTCGTGGCCTTGCATGGCGAGCGTTTCGACGGTCACGATTTTGCCGCGCAAGCCGTGCAGCGCGGTGCCGCGTTACTCGTGCTCGACCGCCGGTCGTCCGCGCGGATCGCCGGCGTCCCCGCGATGCTCGTCGATCGTACGAACGACGCATACTTGGCATTCGCGCGCGTTGCCCGCGAACTCTTCGACGGAATCGTCGTTGCGATTACCGGCAGCACGGGCAAGACGACGACGAAAACTTTCCTGGCGCAACTCTGCCGGGCGCACTTCGGGGACCGCGTGCTCGCAGCGCCCGGCAATGAAAACAATGAAATCGGTGTGAGCAAACTTCTGCTCGGTTCGTCCAACGAGGCTCACGACGTCGTAATCGCAGAGATGGGCGCGCGCAACTACGGCGACGTCGCGATCTTAGTCGATATCGCCCGCCCGCACGTCGGAATCCTGACGAACGTCGGCGAAGCGCACGTCGAGATCATGGGATCGCGCGAGCGTTTGGCCGAGACGAAGTGGGCGCTCTTCTCGAAGGGCGCGTCGGCGGTGCTCAATGCGGGCGACGAAGTTTCGATCGCCCGCGCGACGACGCTGACGGAGCAGCCCCGGTGGTTCGCCGCCGTGGCAAAAGAGCCGGCGCCGGAGTTGAGTTCGTCATTCGACCCTCTTACGGCGTTGATCGGCGAACGTTGCCTGCTTGCGCGCGACCGTGGCGAGACCTCGAAACACGAGATCCAAGCGCATCTGCCGGGCCTGCACAATCGCGCTAACCTTGCCGCGGCAATCGCCGGCGCCCTCCGGGTTGGCGTTTCGCTCGAGCGTCTGATTCCCGCCATTCCCGAATTACGTCTGCCGCAAGGCCGGTACGACAGCATCGCGATTGAGGGCGGCCCGCGCGTCATTTACGACGCTTACAATGCCAATGCGAGCGGAATGATCGCGGCGCTCGACGCCTTTGCGGGCGAAACCGCATCGCGTCGAATCGCCGTGCTCGCGAGCATGGCGGAACTTGGCGACGAGTCGCAGAGCCTGCACGAACGCGTCGGCGCGCACGCGGCGGCCACCGTCGACGTGCTGCTCGTGAGCGGAGATTTTGCCGCCGCGCTTGCGCGCGGCGCGCGGCGCGCCGGTCTCGATGCGTCGCAGGTCGTGCCGGTCAGGGACAACTCCCACGCCGCCGCCTGGCTGCGGGAGCACGCAACGGCCGACGACGTGATTCTTCTGAAGGGCTCGCGCAAGTACAAGTTGGAGGAGATCGTCGAGGAGCTGTACGCGTGAGCGGCACGGTATCGACGCTCGCAGTCGTTCGGCCGGAAAGCCCCGAAGGATTGCGGGCCATTCCGGTGCGGACGCGCTTGGTGCGGCCTGGCGACGATCTCGTCGCGCTGGTTTGCCAGGCGGTAGGCGGCATCGCGAGGCCCGGCGACGTCGTCGCCGTTTCGGAGACGGCGCTTGCGATCGCACAGGGCGAGTTCGTCGTTGCCGAGCGCGTGCGGCCGTCGAAGATGGCCTACGTGCTCTGCCGTTATGCGGGGCCGATGGCGACGATCAGCCAGCCGGAGTCCATGCAGTTGGTCATCGATAAAGTGGGATATCCGAGAGCAGTTTATGCTACGTTGGCCCACCTGCTCGGCCGGCTTGCCGGCCGCCGCGGCGTCTTCTACGAGCTGATGGGCCCGGCAATCGCGGCCTTCGACGGGTATACCGGCACGATGCCGCCCTACGAACGCGCCATCGTCTTTGCTCCGCGCGACCCCGGCGCATTCGCGCGAGCGTTCGAGCGGCGCAGCGGCATCGATTGCGCCGTCGTCGACGCCAACGACTTGGAGAAAGCGAAGATTCTCGGCGCGTCCGGCAACGTCTGCGTGCCTTGTGTCGAAGGCGCGCTGCTCGACAATCCTCACGGCAACAGCGACGAACAGACTCCGGTCGTAGTTCTCAAGTGGCGCGGCCGCGGCGATAATCCGCTGCTGAGCGGCAGCGCGGGCCGCGCGCAAGGATGAGCGCCGCTACGCTGTTGCTCTGGATCCTCTTTGGCTTCGCAATCGCCGTTCCGGCCGGTCTGGTGCTGCTATCGCTTGCCGCTCGCCTCGGCCTTCGGCAGCATGCATACGAAGACGCGCCGCAAACGCATCAGGCCAAGACGGGGACGCCAACGATGGGCGGCATCGTCTTTGTCGTCGCGTTTCTCGCCGCGCTGATGGCCGGCCGCGCCGCGCTCCTACCCGAACTTGTCGCTCTGGTCGTAGGCTGCGCGCTCATTGGCGCCATCGACGACGTCATCACGGTGCGCGGCGGCTCCCGGCGCGGCTTGCGAGCGCGCACGAAGTTTCTGGCGACGGCGCTGGTCGCCGTGATCTTTCTGCGCGCGATCGAGGCCGGCTCGGCCCCGTTTCCGACCGACACGCTCTTCCATGCCGGAACCTTTGCGTTGATCGTGCCGCATTGGCTCTGGCTGCTGTTGGGAATTCTGGCGATCACCGGCACGATTCACGCGGTCAATCTCACGGACGGCCTCGACGGTCTGGCCACGGGAACCGTCATTCCCCCGCTGATCGTTTTTGCGCTCGTCGCCGCGCAGTCCAACGTGCCGGGGGCGGCAATAGCTGCAGCGGTCGGCGTCGGCGCTTGCGCCGGGTTCCTGATCTTCAATCGCCATCCGGCCAAGCTCTTCATGGGCGATACCGGCTCGCTGGCGCTGGGCGCCCTTCTCGCCGGCGTGGCGATCCTCAGCGGCGAGATGCTGCTGCTCGTCGTCGTGGGCGGCGTCTTCGTCGCGGAAGCGCTGTCGGTGATCGCTCAAGTCTCCTATTTCAAAGCGACGCGAGGCAAGCGCATCCTGCGCATGAGCCCGCTGCATCATCATTTTGAGTTGGGCGGATGGCCGGAAACCAAAGTCACTGCCCGCTTTTGGCTTGCATCGTTCATCTGTTCGCTGCTAGGATGGACCATCGTGCGATGACCGATACGCTTGAACTTCACGCCGGCGATGCGATACTCGTCATAGGCTTGGGCCGTAGCGGATTAGCGAGTTTGGAAGTCCTCGCTCATCACAACGTCCGTCTCTATGCGACGGACGAAAAGCCCGCGGAGGCGTTGGGCGAGGCGATCGCAACGGCGGAGTCGTTCGGTGCGCGCTTCGTCGAACCGGGCGTGCTTGACGGCATCCTGCACACGATTTCCTGGGCGGTGCTCTCACCCGGCGTTCCACCGATCTCCCCGGTCGTCCGCGCCATCCACCGAGCCAACGTGGCGGTGATGGGAGAGATCGAGCTGGCCTACCGGCTTTGCAAGGCGCCGATCGTTGCCGTCACCGGAACCAAGGGGAAGTCGACGACGACGGCGCTGATCGGGCATCTGCTACGCGGTTGCGGTCTAAAGGCTCGAGTCGGCGGGAACATCGGCAACCCGCTTATCAAGGAGGTTGCCGGGGCGACGCCGGGCGACTGGATCGTCGCCGAGGTCTCGTCGTTTCAGCTCGAAACGATTCGCGCTTTCAAACCGCGCGTCGCCGTTTTACTCAACATCGCGCCGGACCATCTCGACCGGTACCCTTCGATGGACGAGTATGCCGAAGCCAAGTATCGCATCTGCGCCAATCAGTCCATGAGCGATTGGTTCGTGGGCAATCTCGACGATCCGCGAATCGAAGCCCTCGCGTGGCGCCACGGTAACGCTCGCGTTCAAGCCCGCCAGCTCTGGTTCACGCGAAACGGGAGCGAACGAGCCACGATGTACTTGCGCGACGGAGTCATAACCTACGCGCCGGTCACCGGCGATCCGCGTCCGATCCCGCTCTTGCCGAGCAGCGAAATCCCGCTGCACGGCGAGCATAACGTCGAGAACGTTATGGCGGCGCTGCTCGCAGCGCTGGCCGTCGGCTGCGACCCGGCCTCGCTCAGAGTGGCGATACAGTCGTTTGTGCCGATGCCGCACCGTCTCGAAACCGTCGCCGAGATCGACGGCGTGCTCTACGTCGACGATTCGAAATCGACGATTCCCACCTCGGTGGTCGCGGCGCTGCGCAGCTACGACCGGCCGATCGTGCTCATTGCGGGCGGCCGCTCGAAAGGCATTGAATTCGGCGAGCTCGGGCTGGCGATCGCGCAGCACGTCAAGGCGCTGGTCGCGATTGGCGAAGCCGCCGGCGAAATTCGGCGGGCGGCCGGCGAGATCGCCGTGGTCGAAGCCTTCTCAATGGAAGAGGCGGTGCGGCGCGCGCGCGAGCTGGCGTCGCCCGGCGACGTCGTCTTGCTATCGCCCGGCTGCGCGTCGTTCGATATGTTTACTTCGGCCGAGGACCGCGGCGAGCAGTTCAGCGCGGCGGTCACGTCGCAACGGGAGCCCGCGGGTGCATAACGCTGCCGCGCTTCGAGCCAATCGCGACGCGGAACGCAAAGGCCGTCCGCGGTCCTACGTAGCGGCGCCGCTCGACGTCTGGCTGTTCACGACGGTCGCGGCGCTGGTCGCCATCGGGCTGGTGATGGTCTTCTCGGCATCGAGCGCTACGGCGTATGCCGAGCACGGTGACGTTGCCTACTACCTCAAACGGCAGTTGATTTGGCTGGCAGTCGGGCTGGGCGGTGCGTATCTGTGCTACCGGCTCGAGTACCAGCGTCTGCGCCGCGCGGCGCCGTACCTCTTGGCGGGCGCGATCGTTGCACTGGCGATGGTCTTCGTGCCGCACGTCGGGCTGGGGGTGAACGGCGGGCGCCGTTGGATCGGCACCGCGAGCTTTAGTTTCGAACCGTCGGAGTTCTCAAAACTCGCGCTGGTCATCTACCTGTCGGCGGTCTTGTCGTCGCGCGGCGAACGGATTACCTCGCTTGGGCGCGGGCTCTTTCCGCTCTGCGTTCCGGTGGCGATCATGGCGGTGCTGGTTCTCAAAGAGCCGGATATGGGCACCGCGAGCCTGCTCTTTTTTACGGCCTTCGCGCTCTTCTTTGCCGCCGGAGCGCGCCTGGTTCATCTGGCCGCCATCGCGCTGACGACGGTTCCGTTTGCCGTCTTTACGGTTTTGGCCAGCCCATACCGGCGCGCGCGCGTCTTTGCCTTCGTCGATCCGTGGAAGGATCCGCTCAACACCGGCTTTCACATCGTTCAGTCGTTGCTGGCGCTGGGCAGCGGAGGAATCTTCGGCGTTGGGCTCGGCGCTTCGCGCGCAAAGTTCTTCTACTTGCCCGAGCAGTACACCGACTTCATCTTCTCGGTGCTCGGCGAGGAGCTCGGCCTCATCGGTACGCTGGTCGTCGTGGCGCTCTTTGTAACGCTGGCGTACCGCGCCATCAAGATCGCCTTAGCCGCGCCCGACCGGTTTGGATTCTTTCTCGCGATCGGATGCGGCGCGATGATCACGATTCAGGCCTTCGTGAACATCGGCGTCGTTTCGTCGTCGTGGCCGGTGACCGGCGTTCCGTTGCCGTTTATCTCGTTCGGAGGAAGCTCGCTGGTCGTTAATCTCATCGCCATTGCTTTGATTGCCAATGTGGGTCGCCATCGCAGAGTCCACGCCGCCCTGTGACGGTCGTCTTTGCCGGCGGCGGTACCGGAGGCCACCTCTATCCGGCGATCGCGATTGCCGACGCGCTCCGCTCGCGCGCGACGATCGCCTTCATCGGCAGCGCCGACCGGCTCGAAACGACGATCGTACCGAAGGCCGGGTATCCGCTGCACACGGTCGCCGCTCACGCGCTGCCGCGGCGTCTCTCGTTCGATCTTCTTCGCGCAGCTGCGCGTAACGTCAAAGGAACGTTCCAAAGCCTCGCGCTCTTAGCGTCGGCGCGCCCAGATCTGGTCGTGGCGACCGGCGGTTACGTTTGCTTTCCGGTTGCGCTGGCTGCGCGCATCCGCAAGCTCGTGGGGCTCTCGCGCGCACCGATCGTTTTGCTCGAACCCAATCTCGCGCCCGGCGTGACGACCCGGTTGCTGGCGCCGATGGTTGACGAGATTTGGGGTGAGTGCGGCGGTTTTGCGCTGCGCTTGCGCGCAAAATGCCGGCCGACGGGCGTTCCCGTTCGTTCTTCGCTGCGAAGCTTGCCGGCGCGCGAAGCGGCCGCAGCGCGTTTGGGCCTCGATCCCGCCAAGCCGGCGCTTTTGGCGATCGGTGGCAGCCAGGGGGCGCGCGCGATCAACGACGCGCTGGTTGGGGCGTTGCAGAACGATGCGCTTCCAGCGGACTGGCAAGTGCTTGTGCTCACGGGCGCGGCCGAGTACGAGAAGGTTTGCGCCGGCGTGCGAGCGACAAGAAAGGCCCGAACTGCGTTCGTGGTGCGGCCGTATCTCGACGAGATGGGCGACGCCTATGCCGTCGCAGACTTGGTTGTTGCGCGAGCCGGCGCGTCGACGCTAGGGGAGCTGGCGGCGCTCGGCAAGCCGGCGGTTTTGGTGCCGTATCCATTTGCAACCGAGGCGCACCAGCGAGCCAATGCAACGCGGTTTGAAGCCGCCGGCGCCGCGCTCGTAGTGACCGATCAGCAGCTTGAATCCGGCGGATTGCCGGCCGTCTTGGCCGATGCGACGGCACCGCAGCGCTTGGCCTCACTGGCGTTCAATGCGCGTCGGCTCGCTCAAAACGATCCTTTAGCGCAAATTCTAGCGCGGATCGATGCCTTGGTTTGAGGAAGGTGCTGGGGTGAGGTACCATTTCGTCGGCGTCGGCGGCATCGGCATGAGCGCGATCGCTCGCATTTTGCGAGCGCGCAACCTCGAGGTTACCGGTTCGGACGTTGCCGTAACGCCGCTGATCGAACGACTGCGCGACGAGGGCGTCCGGGTCACGATCGGCCACGAAGCCGGAAACGTTCGCGGGGCCGACGTCGTCGTCGTCAGCTCGGCGATCGATCGCGGCAATCCGGAGTACGTTGCTGCCGTGCGCGCCGGAACGCCGGTTTTACTTCGTGGCGAGATGCTCGCGCGTTTGCTCGCCGGGCGGCGCGGCATTGCCGTGTGCGGGACGCACGGAAAGACGACGACGACCGCGATGACGCATGCCGTCCTACGAGGCGGTGGGATCGATGCCGGTCTGTCGCTGGGCGGCCTCGACGTGTCGCTGGAGACCAACGCCTACGACGGAACATCGCCCTGGTTCGTGACGGAGGCCGATGAATCCGATGGCTCTTTTGCGCTGCTGGAACCGGAAATCGCGATCGTTACAAACGTCGAAAACGACCATCTGACCAGCGACGACGAGCTTCCCGGCCTGGTACGAGCCTTCGGCGAGTTTCTCGCGAAGTTGCCCGACGACGGCCTCGCGATCGTCGGCGTCGACAACGCGCTCGCAGCTTCTCTAACGGACCACGAGCTTCGCGCACGGCTGGTGACCTGCGGCTTGGCCGAGACCGCGCGCGTCCGGGCGGCCAACGCGCGTTTTGAGGATTTCGGCTCGACGTTCGACGCGTTCGACGGCGACGTTAAGCTCGGTACCATCGAGTTGTGCGTGCCCGGAGCGATGAACGTTCAGAACGCTCTTGCTGCGCTGGCAGTTGGATGCGCGCTCGAGTTGCCGTTTGCCTCAATCGCCGCCTCGCTGAAAGCCTTTGCGGGCGTTCGCCGTCGTTTCGACATCTTGCTCTCTAACGATCGAGTGACGATCGTCGACGATTACGCGCACCACCCCACCGCCGTTCGCGCGACGATTGCCGCGGCGCGCCACTACCATCGCGGCACGCTGATCGTGGCCTTTCAACCGCACCGCTATACGCGCACCGCGTTTTTGGCGGCGGAGTTTGCCGACTCGCTGCGCGGCGCCGATAGCGTCTACCTCACGCCGATCTACGCGGCGTCAGAACCGGCGATTCCCGGCGTGAGCGAACGTTCCATCGGCGACTCGCTCGCGACCAACGGCACGCGCGTGAGCTACGTGGCGAGCGTCGACGAACTCGAGGCACGCATTCTGGCCGAGGCCCCGGCCGGCGCTCTGGTCCTGATGCTCGGGGCCGGAAATATCACCGACGTCGCCGGACGTCTCGCTGCGTCCGCGCGCGAATGAGCCTCACCACGCGCCAAGCGTTGCACAGCCTCCTCGAGCCGGTGGATCGAGAAGCGTTACGCGCGATCTTCGGCGACACGGTGCGATTTGACGAGCCGCTCGCGCCGTATACCTCGTGGCGGATTGGTGGCCCGGCCGACGCCTTCGTAACCGCGCAAACGCAGGCGCAGCTGGCGGAGTTGATGCGCCTGTGCTTGCGGCGCAAGCTGCCGTGGTGGGTCGTCGGCGCCGGCAGTAACGTGCTCGTCGGCGACGGCGGAGTTCGCGGCATCGTCATCCGTTTGGCCGGCGACTTCGCGGCGGTCGAGGTGCAATCCGAAGGTGGCGACGTCGTCGTTGAGGCCGGCGGTTCGGCCGGCATGGCATTGGTCACCGCGAAGGCCGCCTCCGCCGGCGCCGCCGGGATCGGTTCGCTAGCCGGCATTCCCGGAACGGTCGGCGGATCGCTGCGGATGAATGCCGGCACCGATCGTGAAATCGGTGATTTCGTCCGTGACGTTTGGGTTCAGTCGCCGAGCCGGCCCGAACCCCACCGCGTGAGCGTACGGTATTTATACCGCCATTCGACGTTGGAGCGCGACGTCGTCGTGTCCGCGGTGACGCTCGCATTTCCTCGCGCGGACTCGCGCGACGTGCGCCAAGAGATGCAGACGCGCCTCGTCCGGCGCAAGGCTACTCAACCAATTGCCCTTCCCAACGCTGGATCTTGCTTCCGTAACCCCGACGGTGGAAAGGCCGCCGTACTCATCGAATCCATCGGCGCTAAGGGATGGCGGGAGGGCGGCGCGGAAGTCTCGTTGCTGCACGCAAACTTTATTAACAACGTTGGCGGTGCGACGGCACGCGACGTCGCCACGCTTCTCGCACGAATCCGAAGTGCGGTGCTCGATCGCTGCGGCATCGAGCTGCTTTTGGAAGTGCATCTGGTTGGAGTCTTTATCGATGCAACGTAACGGCGGGTCCAGGGCCAGGGTTGCCGTGGTGATGGGCGGCAGCAGCGGCGAACGCGAGATCTCGATCCGATCGGGTTCCGAAGTCCTGCGCGCGTTGCAAGCGCTCGGCTACGAGGCGCGATCGCTCGACTACGACGAGCGCTTCATCGAGGCGCTGCACCAATACAAACCCGACGTCGTCTTCATCGCGCTGCACGGTCCCGGCGGCGAGGACGGGCACGTTCAGGCGCTGCTCGAGTATCTGTCGATTCCTTACACCGGCAGCGGTTTGGAAGCGGCGGCGCTTTCGATGGACAAACACCTCACCAAAAAGTTGCTCGCGGCCGAAGGCTTGCCGACGCCCGTTTGGGATTTGTTCGATCTTGCCGGCGGAACGCTGCCGCTCTTGCCGGGATCGCTCGACCTGCCGCTGGTGATCAAACCGCGCTACGAGGGTTCCTCAAACGGAGTTACGATCGTTCGGACGCACGAAGAGTGGACCAACGCGATGCTCGAGGCCTCGAAGTCGTACGCGCAGATACTGGCCGAAGAG
>JBEKRW010000034.1:0-15129 GCA_049517595.1 Candidatus Cybelea sp.
GTCCCTAGCGAGCCGGTAAGAATAGCGGCTTCGTCGGAAAGGATGTCGCCGAACATATTCTCGGTGAGGATCACGTCGAAATCGCCCGGTCGCGCTACGAGCTGCATCGCCGCGTTGTCTACCAGCAGATGCTCGAGCCGTACGTCGGGATACTCCGCCGACACCTCGCCGACGACTCGCCGCCATAAGCGCGACGTCTCCAAGATGTTCTGCTTGTCGACCGAGGTGAGGTGCCGGCGCCGCTCGCGCGCCAAATCGAAAGCGATGCGCGCGATCCGTTCGATCTCCGGCGCGCGATAGATCATCGTGTCAACCGCCTCGTCGACGCCATCCACGGTTCGCTGTTCCTTGGGCAGACCGTAATAGATGCCGCCGGTCAGCTCGCGCACGACGATCAGATCGAGTCCGCGCACGATCTCGGGCCGCAGCGACGAGGCGTCTTCGAGTCCCGGAAAGACGCGCACCGGCCGCAAGTTCGCGTAGAGCTCGTAGTCGCGCCGCAACAAAAACAGAGCGTATTCGGGACGCTGCGCCAAGGGAAGCCCGTCGTACTGCGGTAGGCCGACGCTGCCAAAGAGGATCGCGTCGCTGCGATCGCAGAGCGCGCGCGTCTCCGGCGGCAGCGCGGGGAGTCCGGCGGCCAGCGCCGCTCCACCGACCGGCGCCTCGGTGCATTCGACGTCGGGTCGGACGCACCGCAAAACCTCGGCGGCGCACGCGATTACCTCCGGGCCGATTCCATCGCCCGGCAACAAGGCTATCCTTGTCATCCTGAGCGCAGTCGAAGGGTTAATAGACGGTGATGCGCTTGGTGTCGTCGTGTTTGGGCGAAGGCGGCTCGGGCGGCGTGCTGTTTTCGGCCGGGACCACCGCGGCCTGGGCGGCCCCGCCGTTGCTCGCCGGGCCTTCCGTCCGTTCGAGCAACGCCAAATGCGTCATCAGCAGGCTACGCAGCTCGCTCTTGGCTTTCTCCGTCGCTTCAACCGCGCGCTGCTGCTCGCGCCGAACGTCGGAGATCGTATCGCTGTAGCCGGCGATCTCGCGCTCGTTGGCCAAACGGGCCTGCTCCCGGATCAGGTCGGCTTCCTTATGGGCCGACGCCTTGACCTCATCGGCGGTGCGCTGCGCGAGCACCAACGTATTTTGCAACGACTCTTCGATCGCTTTGAAATGGCTCACGCGCTCCTTGAGGTCGGCGATCTCGGCCTCCAAAGCGGCTCGCTGCTGCGCCTCGTCCTCCAGCGTCTCGATAATTTCGTCGAGAAACTTATCGACGTCGGCGCGCTCGTAACCCTGAAGAGCCTTCTTGAAGGTCTTGTGTTGTATGTCGACCGGTGTGATCTTTTCCATCGTTTCGTGTCCTATGTTCTATTGGCCATGAAATCGAAGGTACCGTCGGCCATCATCGAGTCGCGCAAGCCTGCGGCGTTCACGACGATGCCGGCGGGAACGACCAGGTAAATAGATTCGGCGAGCTTTTGGATCTTACCGTCGATCGTGTAGGCGACCCCCGACGTAAAATCCACCACGCGCTGCAAGAGCGTTCGATCCGCATTTTGCAGGTTCATGATGACGACCTGCCGGTTCCGTAGGGAATCGGCAATCTCGACGACGTCTTGATAGCTGCGCGGCGAGTACACGCTTACCTGCGTGCCACCGCGCCGACCGGCGGTCGACAGCGGTACGACGCGCCCCGACGGCGTTTCTTCCTCGTAAAACTCTTCTTCGTCGTCTCGAATCGAAAAGAACGAGCCAATCTTGCTGAACACGCTCACGTGTGCCTCCCATCAATGCGCGGGCCAAAGAGCGCCTCTCCGATGCGCAGCATCGTCGAGCCCGCCTGCAGCGCTTCGCGCCAATCTCCCGACATGCCGATGGAAAGCGTACTTCCACCAATGCGTGCCAAGGTCTTGGCAGCAAGCTCGAATGCACGCAAGATTGCGTCACGCTCGGCCGCCAGCGGCCCCATCGCCATGACGCCCTCGAGCCGTAAGCCCTCCTGGCCGCGGAGCGTTTCGGCAAGCCGTTCGGCCTCATCGGGACGACAGCCGAAGCGATCTGAGGGCGTGACGTTGAGCTGCAGCAGCACCGGTAGCGCGGAACCGCGCTCTCGCGCCGCCCTTCCCAGCGCGATGCCGGCTTCGGCGCGATCGACGCTTTGGACGACGTCGAACGCCGCAGCAATGGCTTTCGCCTTGTTCGTCTGCACGTGGCCGATGAAGTGCTTGCGCACGGGAGGCAGCAGGTCAAACTTGCGCCTCGCCTCTTGTAGGTAGCTCTCGCCCAGGTCGGTCAAGCCGGCTTCGATCGCCTGGGCGACGATCTCCGGCGGCTGGCGCTTGCCGACCCCAACCAGCGTGACGCCGGCTGGGTCGCGCCCCTTTTTATGTAGTTCGCTGTCGATTTCAGCGCGCAGCGCGCGATAGCGTGCCTCGACGCCTAGCGTCATCCACGCGCCGGCTTGACCGGCCGGGCTTCCGTGCGGGGCCCAGGCCGGGTCGCACAGTAGAGAATTCCGATTACTCCGACCACGATCATCGGCAGGGCGTAGAGCTGGCCGCCGGTTAGGCCCATCCAGCTAAAATCGGTCTGACGCCACATCTCCGCGATCGTTCGCGTGATGCCGTAGCACGTGAACCAGGTCCACGCAACGACGCCGTCCTTGGGTTTGAGCCGGTAGACGATCAACAGGATCGGAAGCGTCAGGATGTCGAGAATCGCCTCGTAAATCTGCGAAGGGTGGCGATAGGCCGGAGCGCCCGGAGCGGAGGGAAAGACCAAGCACCAGGGATGGTCGGGACGGCAGACGTCGCCCCACAGCTCGTCGTTGATGAAGTTGACGATTCGCACAAGCGTGATGCCGACGGGCAGCATCATCACAACTTCGTCGCCGACGACGACGTATTTGAGCCCCGGGTGCTGGCGGATAAAAATCCAAATCGCGACCAATACGCCGATCAAGCCGCCGTGGAAGGCCATTCCCCCGTTCCAGACGGCGATAAAGTTGATCGGGTTAGAGAGGTAAAACGAGGCGTCGTGCTTGCTGATAATGTCGTTGATGACGAAAAAGGTGCGCCCGCCGACGAGCACGCCGATCAGCGAGTAGAAGAGGAAATCCTGAATCTGCGGCTTGGTGAGGCCCAGGCGGCGCAACCCGGCCGGGCGGCTCATCCACAGATAGACGCAGACGAATGCCACCAGATAGGCGATGCCGTACCAGTGGATGCCGAATCGCGGACCGAGATGAATCGCGACGGGGTCGATGTTTGTCGGATAGGTGAACCAGTGCTGCATTTATAACAATCTTTGACTGATGACCGCGACGACACATATCACCGCCGGCATCGCCTTCCTTGCGGGCCTCGTTTCCTTCGTTTCGCCGTGCGTCCTTCCAATGGTACCGGCCTACCTCTCGCTGCTCACAGGAGAGAGTCTCGAAGACCTCAAGAACGAGCCCGCCCGGGCGCAAACGATGGCGCACGCCTTCGCCTTTGTCGTCGGATTCAGCCTCATCTTCGTCGGATTGGGCCTGAGCGCCAGCGCGATCGGCGGCGCGCTGGATGCAAATCGCGTGCTGATCGCACAGATCGGGGGCGTGCTCGTCGTCGTGTTGGGCTTGCACATGATGGGCATGTTGCGCATCCCTCTGCTCATGATGGACGCACGGCTGCACCTCCAGCACGACCGGCGCACGCTGTGGACATCCGGCCTGGTCGGCATTGCGTTCGCTGCCGGGTGGTCGCCCTGCATCGGCCCAATCCTCGCCGGCATTTTGGCCATCGCATCGCAACAGCACAGCGGGCAGGCCGCGCTCTTGCTTTCGTTTTACTGCCTGGGCCTGGCGCTGCCATTCTTGGCGACCGCGATGGCGATCGGCGCGATCCTTCCATTGCTCGCCCGCATCAAGTCTTCGTTGCCCGCGATCGAGTTTGCGTCGGGCGCATTTCTCGTCATCGTCGGCTTGGTTCTCGTCAACAATGCGTTTCTCAACGTCGCAGGATGGTTCTATCAATTTGTCCCGCAACCAAATCTTTAACTTAAAGCAAACGTTCGTCATCGCGGCCGCCGCGATCGCCGTACTTTGGGCCGACCAGTATACCAAGCATCTGATCGTTAAGCTCTGTCTCCCCGACGTCCCGGCGTGCCGCACGATCATCCCCAACCTCCTGAGGTGGACGTACGAACGAAACGTCCACGGCGCCTTCGGCCTCTTCGGCAGCAGCAGCGTGATGCTGATCGGGATGGCTATCGTCGTGCTGGTACTCTTTTGGTTTAGTTTCCGGGAAGCCGCGGCGCATTCGCAAACCGTTCGCATTGCGTTCGGCATGATCGTCGGCGGCGCGATCGGCAACGTCGTCGATCGCTTGCACTATGGTTACGTCATCGACTTCATCGACTTTTACCGGATCTGGCCGAACATCTTCAACGTCGCCGACTCCTGCATTACCGTCGGCGTCGGGCTTCTGCTCCTCTCGAGTCTTGTTACACGTCGTCACCGCTGAACAAGCCGGGAAACGCACCGACGTCCTCGTCGCCTTTCTTTGCGGGGCCTCGCGCTCCCTCATAACCCAAAGCGCGCGGCGCGGCGAAGTCCTCGTCAACGGCAGCCCCGTAAAACCAAGCCGGCAGCTCGAAACCGGCGACGTGCTCGAGTTCGAGATTGCGCAGCCGCCGGTACTGGTGGCACAACCGGAACCGATTCCGCTCGACATCGTCTACGAAGACGACGATTTGCTCGTCGTTAACAAGCCTGCCGGGATGGTCACGCATCCCGCGCACACGATCGTCAGCGGAACGCTCGTCAATGCGCTGCTGGCACACGTGCACGCGACGCTTCCGGGCGACTTGCTGCGGCCAGGCCTCGTCCATCGGCTCGACCGCGACACCTCGGGATTGCTGGTCGTCGCGAAGCGCGAGGAGAGCCTGCGCGCGCTCGGCCTCGCGATGAAAGCGCGGCGCGTCGAGCGCGAGTATCTCGGCATCGTTCGCGGCGTTCCGCAACACCCTCTGGGCACGATCGAAGGGCCGATCGGACGCGATCCACGCAATCGTTTGAGATTCGCCATCGTCGACGAGGGCAAACCGGCGGTGACGCACTACGAAGTGCGCGAAGCCTTTGCGCAGCACGCCGAGCTGCTCTTTCGCCTCGAAACCGGTCGAACGCATCAGATTCGCGTGCACCTGGCCGCGATCGGTCATCCCGTTCTCAACGACCCGCTCTATAGCAAGATGGAGCCGCGCTTCGATCTTCGAGGGCAAGCGCTGCATGCATGGCGACTGAGGTTTCACCATCCAAGTACCGGCGAAGCGATGACGTTCGAAGCGGAACCCCCGCCGGAGTATCTGCAAGCACGAGCGCTCGTGAGCGAAGTGCGTGGAGGTAGCGATCACAGCCATCGGTAAGTCAGAACACCTGCCAAAACCGCAGAAAAAGGAGCTCTCGTGAAGGGACGCTTGAAAGTCGTGGCACCGATTGTAGCGGCGCTCGCAGTCGCCGCGTGTCGTGCGGGCAGCTCACCGGGCATGCCGCTTTCGGAGGGCGGCATTGGCGCGCAGGCCATCCACATTCCGCAATGGCAAGCGAACCACGCAGCTCGCGCAGCGTGCGGCGGCAGCCGCATCGGACAGGCGCAATGCGACGTGCTCATCGCGAACGGCGGAGCCCACTCGATGTACGCCGGTTGGTCGGCAAAGGATCTCGAAGCCGCGTACGATTTGCCCTCATCCACGAAAGGGAAGGGTCAGAACGTTTATATCGTCGATGCCTACGACAATCCGGACGTCGCCAACGACTTTACCGCGTACCGCAAAGGCATGGGCCTGCCGGCAGGCACGCTCAACAAGTACAATCAAGACGGCCAAATGAGCAACTACCCACAGGGTAGCCCGGGCTGGGGAGTCGAGATCGACCTCGACGTCGAGATGGCCTCGGCCAGCTGTCCGAAGTGCGCGATCAATCTCGTCGAAGCCAACTCCAACGCGTGGAGCGATATCGAGGCGGCCGAGGAAGAAGCGGTAGCGCTCGGCGGGACGATCGTCAGCAACAGCTACGGCGGCAGCGGCGCAAGCTGCTCGGACTACGACACCAAGGGCGTGACGTATCTTGCCAGCGCGGGCGATAGCGGCAACGGCATCTTCGACCCGGCGGATTGCGCCAGCGTCATCGCGGTCGGCGGCACGTTCCTCAATAGCGCCGGCGGCAAGCGCAAGTACAGCGAAATCGTCTGGACCGATTCTGGCGGCGGTTGCTCGAGTCAACCCAAGCCGAAGTGGCAGAAGGATCCCGACTGCATCTATCGCACCGCCAACGACGTCGCAGCCGTCGCGGTCAACGCTGCCGAGTACGATACGTACAGCGAGGGCGGCTGGATCACGGTCGACGGAACCAGCATCTCTTCGCCGCTGGTCGCCGGCATGGTGGGCCTTGCGGGCAACTCCACCAAGCAAGACGGCGGCAAGAATCTCTGGAACGCGTTCTCTAAGCTCAGCTTTAAGAAGCAACAGAAGGATAAGAATATTTATTACATCAGCTCGGGCAGCAACGGTCAATGCGGCGGCGAGTATCTCTGCACCGCCGGGACCGGGCAGTTCGGAATATACTCCGGGCCAACCGGTTGGGGAACGCCCGATGGAGTCGGCGCCCTTTAGCGTAGCCTCAGCGACGTGAACTCGGCCGCATTCGAGCTTCTCTCGAAAGATGGTGGCGCGCGGCGAGCGCGGTTGAAGCTGGCGCATGGCGCCGTCGAGACGCCGTGCTTCATGCCGGTTGGGACGGCAGCAACGGTAAAAGGGCTAACGCCCGCAGATTTGCACAGCGCGCACGCGCAGATCGTGCTCGCAAATACCTATCATCTGTGGTTGCGGCCCGGCCGTGAAATTATCGAGATGGCCGGCGGCCTGCACCGCTTCATGGCATGGGACCGACCGATTCTTACCGATTCGGGCGGTTTTCAAGTCTTCAGTTTGGAGAGCCGGCGCGAGGTCGACGACGACGGCGTCACGTTTCGCTCGCACTTTGACGGCAGCGTACACCGCTTCACGCCGGAGAACGTCGTCGCATTTCAAGAAGCCATCGGCAGCGACGTCGCGATGGTGCTCGACGTCTGCGTTAAGCTGCCGTCGGCGCGCGCCCGGCTCGAAGAGTCGGTGCGACTGACGACGGTTTGGGCGCGGCGCTCGGCCAACGCACGCACCTCAACGACGAAGCTGCTCTTCGCGATCGTGCAGGGCGGCCTCGACCTCGAGTTGCGCGCGCGCAGCGCACGCGAAATCGTCGAGCTCGATTTTCCCGGCTATGCGATCGGCGGACTCTCGGTCGGCGAAGCGCGCCAGGAGATGTACGCAACGGCCCGCGCAACGGCAGCGATGCTCCCGGAGGGAAAGCCGCGCTATCTCATGGGCGTGGGGACGGTCCCCGACCTTTTGGAAGCGATCGATGCCGGGCTGGATCTCTTCGACTGCGTCTACCCGACGCGCTGCGGACGCAACGGGCGCGCGATGACGCGCGACGGTGAGCTCAACCTCTTCAACGCCGGCTTCACTCGCGATTTCACACCGCTCGACGCGAGCTGCGATTGCGCGACCTGCACGACGTATTCACGAGCCTATCTCGCACATCTCTTCCGCAACAAAGAGATGCTCGGCCCGCGCTTGCTCTCGTATCACAACGTCTATCTCGTCAACGATTTGATGCGCGAGGCGCGCGCGGCAATCGAGGCGCGCGAGTGGAACGCGTTTCGGAAGAGGCTAGGTCATCCTTCGACAGGCTCAGGATGACAGTGGGGGGAGGGCGCGCACGACGCGGGCGCAGTCCGCGCAGATATACGGATGGTCGGGATCCGTACCTAGCTCGCGGTACTTCCAACAGCGCACGCATTTTTCGCCGTCGGCCGGCAATAGCTCGAAGGTCTCCGCATCGCCGGAGTTCAGCGTCAGCTGGGAAACGACCAGCGCTTCGCGCAAGTTATCGCCGAGCGCGAGCAGTCGTTTGTAGTCCGGCGGCGGCACGGTAAGGCGCACCTGCGCTTCGAAGTCGCGCGGTTGGGCCGACGCAGCCACTCGGGCGCGCAGCGCGCGCAGCTGACGCCACAGCGCGAGGTCGCTTTCGGTTGCCGCGTTCCGCGAGCGGTTGACGTCGAAGGAACTGTCGAAAACGCTTTCGGTCTGGGCGCGGCGCCACGCGGGGAGATGCTGCCACGCCTCCTCCGCCGTAAACGAGAGCACCGGCGCGACGGTCGTAAAGAAACGCGTCGCGATGTAGAGTAGCGCCGACTGCGCGCTGCGGCGGCGCGGATCGCCGGCCGCGCGCGAGTAGAGCGGATCTTTGAGCGCGTCGAAAAAGAGGCTTGACATCGAGCTTTCGAACTCGACGATGCGTAGATAGGCGTCGTGAATCTCACAGGCGTCGTACGCGCCTTTGACGCCGGCGACAAATGCGTCGGTAACGGCGCAGGCGAGCCGGTCGAGCGGCTCCATCGCCTCGCGCGCGACGACGCCGGCCGCGGAAAGGTCTTCCAAGTTGGATAGCATGAAGCGCATGCGATTTCGCAGGTTTCGGTAGACGCGGCCGACCTGGTCGACGACGTTGGGTCCGAAGCGCACGTCGTCGATTGGTTCGACCGAGGCCGCCCACAACCGCAAAACGTCGGCGCCCCAGCGGGTCATCGCATCGCCGGCATCGATGCCGGTTCCCCGCGACTTCGACATCGGCCGGCCTTGCTCGTCGTTTACCCAGCCGTTCTTCAACACGCGCCGGTACGGCGCGCGTCCCTTGATCGCGACGGCCGTGATGAGCGAACTGCGAAACCAGCCGCGAAACTGATCTCCGCCTTCGAGCACCAGGTCGCTTGGCCAAGGCATTCCGTCGCGTCCCAGCACGGCAAGGTGGGTCACGCCCGACTCAAACCAAATGTCGACGATGTTCTTCTCTTTTTCGAGGTCCGTGCCGCCGCAGCGCGGGCAGACGAAGCCTTCCGGAAGATAGGTCTGCACAGGATCGCTCCACCACGAGCCCGCACCGGCCTCGGCAAAGCGTTTTGCGGCAAGGCGCGCAACGCGTGGATCGAGGATCGCTTCGCCGCACTGCCTGCATACTAAGGATGGGATGGGCGTTCCCCACGTTCGCTGCCGCGAAAGACACCACTCGGGGTGCGTCTCGATCATCTGTCGCTGGCGCGCGCGCCCCCAGTGCGGCGCGTACTCGACGCCGTCGGTCGCGTCGAGCGCGCGCTGGCGAAGCAGGTTTTGATCCATCGCGAGAAACCATTGAGCCGTCGCGCGAAAGATCACGGGATTGTGGCAGCGCCAGCAGTGCGGATAGGAATGTTCGTACTCCACTGCGCTCCAGAGCGCGCCGCTCGCCCGCAGGTCGTCGACGATGCGCGCGTTGGCCGCAAAGATGTTCATGCCCGCGTAGGGCCCGGCCTCGGCCGTGAAACGACCGGCCGCATCGACCGGATTGAGAATCGGCAGACCGTACTTCATTCCGGTATCGAAGTCGTCGGCGCCGTGGCCGGGCGCGGTGTGAACGGCTCCCGTTCCCGTCTCCAAGTCCACGTACGGAGCGAGCACGACCGTCGAATCGCGATCCATGAACGGGTGGCGCACCGCAACCCCGTCGAGTTCTTCGCCGAGCGCGCGAGCGATCAACGTTGCAGCCACGAATCGCTCGCCCAACGCCCGCTGCGCAAGTGCCTCGGCGACGATCAACATCTCGCCGTCCACGCGGTAGAGCCCGTAGGTTGCGTCGGCCCGCAACGCGATCGCGACGTTCGCCGGAAGCGTCCACGGCGTCGTCGTCCAGATGAGGAACGAGACGGGCAGATCGGCGACGTCGTGTCGTCCTTCGACGGAGCCTGTGCTGAGCGAAGTCGAAGCGCTCAGGATGACACGACGCTGCTCGGCGTTGGCGGTGAAGCGGACGTAGATTGACGGCGACGTGCGCTGCTCGTACTCGATCTCCGCTTCGGCCAAAGCAGTTTCGTCGTGGATGCACCAGAGCGTCGAGCGCAAGCCTTTATAAATTTGTTGGCGCTCGGCCAGATCGGCAAGCGCGTTGACGATCGTCGCTTCGAAGGACGGATCGATCGAGCGGTAGGGATGGTCGATAAAGCCAAAGGTGCCCATGCGCCGCCGCTGCTCGCGCTGACGGTCGAGCCAGTAGAGGGCGCGCTCTTTGCACTGAGCGCGCAGTTCGAGGGGATCGACGGCATGGAAATCCTTGATTCCTAAGTGCTTGAGCGTTTCGTACTCGATCGGCAGCCCGTGCATGTCCCAGCCGGGAACGAACTTCGCGTATTTTCCGTCGAGCAGTGCGATCTTCACGAACATGTCCTTGAGCACCATGTTCAGGAAGTGGCCCATGTGCAGCTCGCCGTTGGCATACGGCGGCCCGTCGTGCAAAATCCATGCACCCCCGGGCGCGTTGCGCTCCAAACGCCGTTCGTACGTTCCTTGCTCGCGCCACCACTCGACGCGCTGCGGCTCTCGCTTGGCAAGATCCGCCTTCATGGGAAAGTCGGTCTTCGGCAGATTCAACGTGTTCCGATAATCCATCACTCGTCGCCTAAGAGCTCGCCGAGGACTGCGAAGTTTCGCTCCGCGGCCGCTTGGACCACCGGGAGCCGTTGCGACAGTTGGGCCGAGAGCCCGTCGCGCTCGGAGACGAGGCGGTCGACCAGCTCGTCAATTGCGTCGTCGCTCGGGAACGGTTTGCCCGGAGTCCACAGCGGCTCCAGCGGATAGTCGAGGTCCTCGCACAGCGCAGCCACCTTTGGATCGTACGGCACCGCGAGAAACGGGACTGCGTACCGCGCGGCCAGGACCAGCGCGTGCAGACGCATGCCGATGGCAACCCGGGCGCCTTGCAGAATCGCGGCCGCTTTTTCGAGCGTGCATTCGGGCAGGAGGACCGGGGCCGACGAGCAGGCGCGGATAACGTCGGTCGACAGAGCAGCGTCCGCGGCCCCTCCCAGCGGTAGAAAGGCGGCGCGCACGTCGTGGCGCTCGGCGAGGCGGTCGACCGCCCGCGCCAGTACGGGTATCCCCTCCCGAAACGACGCAATCTTTCGAACGCTGATCACCGCATAGGCGCCGCTCTCCGGGCCGAGGCCGTCGGCCGCGAGGTCGGCACGCCCGCCGGGCCGGTCGTACAAAAAGACGGGATCGGCGGTGCGCTCGACCGGCACGTCGGGCAATAGCTCTTCGAGAAGGCGCAGCGACCGCTGGTCGCGCACGGTCGCGCGATCGAGACCCTTGCAAAGCCCTTTGACGACCCATCGCCCCCAAAAATCGAGCGGTCCGATGGATTGCGCGAAGATCATCGCCTTGCGCCCGGTGCGAATCGCTTCGCGCACGATGGCCGCGTAGTAGAGCAAACTCCGCAGGCTGGTTCCGTTTTGCAAAAGCCCCCCGCCGCCGGAGAGCACGACGTCGGCTCGCCCGATGGCGGTGCGAACGGCGCGCCAATCCGATCGCGGCGTCGCGTCGACGCGATAGTCCGCCGCCGTGCGCTGGGGGGTTGCCGACAGCACCTCGATCGCGGCCGCAGGGAAGTCGCGTCGCAGGCGCCCGACGATCACTTCGAGCAACGCTTCGTCGCCCAAATTGCCAAAACCGTAGTAGCCAGAAATCAGCACTCGCCCTGTCACGTTTGAGCCGAGGTGCTGCGCCGATAGATCCAGATCAGCACCGCTCCGACGATCGCGCCGGCCACGAGCCCGTTAACGACCCGCAAAACGGAAATCTCGATCGGCGTGTGCAGGTGCGAAAACGTATCGATGACGTCGCCGATCCCCACCCCGATGCATAGCGCCAGGAGCCACCCGATCGCCCGCCGGTGGGGCGGCAGCAAGGCCGGCAGCAGCATCATGGCAGGAAAGCCGATCAGGAACTCTTTAAATCGCGGGCGGACGCTCAGCGTAGCGGTGAGCAGATGGCGCAACGCCAGCTCGATAGGCGAAGGCGAGACCTCGCTGTCGTTGCCGCTGCGCACGAGCATCAACGCGCCCGCGGCGATGATCGCGATGCCCGCCAAGAGCTGGTAGGTGAGAACCGGCGAAAGGAAGACGTCGCGCGGCCGCTCGACGCCCGACCCGAAGCGCCTGTCGAACAGGTAGAGCGCGAGCGCTACGAGCGGCGGAAGCGCCAGCACGAGCCGGACGCCTCGAAAGCGCTCGATCTCTTCCATTGCAAGCGGCGCACTCATAATGCCGACGACGACCAGCGCCCCGAGCAGCGCGACGCCCGTCGCGGCGACGGTCCAGCCCAGGCTCCGGACGAGCTGCGTGCCGGCTCCGCCTGCGGGCCTTTCATTCCAGGCCGGGATCAAAATCAAGACAGCGGCCGTCGCGAAGAGCAATGCGCCGGCCAGCGCAATGGCGGAGCGCGCGAACGCGTCGTGATGGCTCAGCAGGCCTACGAGATAGAGGACGATCGTCGCGCCGTAAGCGATGGCGGCGATCCGCCGGCCATACCAGCCGAAGAACCCGAGCAGCAGCACGAAAATCGAGGGTACGGCCAAAGCGGCCAGCCCGACGAGCACGCGATTGTTTCCGCGATACTGCGGAATCGGCGTCGCGCGGCCGAGGCGGAAGCCGTCGGCACGAAGCTGATCAGCGATCTCCTTGACCATTTCAACGTTGGTCGTCTCGACGGAAAGATCTCCGTCGGGATGGGACCAGGGTCGTAAATACGCTACCCGGACGTTGCGCTCGCGAACGCCCAGAGCGTAGCGCGCGACGACCTCGTCAAGTTTGAGCTTATCCAGCTCCGTCTTAGCGATGGCCTGGACGCGAACCGTCCTGCCGGGGATCAGGCGCGCGAGCGTATCGTTGCCCTTTTGTACCTGGCTTGGGTCGTACGTCTCGATCGAGCCGAAGTTAAAGACGTGGCGTTTGAACGCTTCCGCAGTATCTTGCAAATGGTCGGGATAGCCGACGACCGCGTTGCTGAGCCCGAAGAAGATGACCGTCGAGACCTTTGGATCGTAGGCGAGCACGTCGCCGAAGACGGCGTCGATCTGGGGTGCCTTAAAGCGTTCGTCGTTTTGAAAGCGCGGAACGACCAGCAGGCCGAGCCGGTGCGCCAGCGCGATTTCGTCGGTGGGGATGCCCAAGCCGATCGCGTTGAAGTAGTCGATCTGCGTTCGGACCTCGATGACCCAAGGGCGTGTGGCTCGCAAGACTCGTACGGTTTTGGGGCTGAAATGCAACGCGAGTTGGGCGAGGTAGCGCCGGTAGGTCGACGGATCCGAGACGATCAGGTAGATGGCGCCGGCGTCGACGCGATGGCCGGAGACCAAGGAGGCAAGCAACGGATCGCGGAGCGGGGAGAGGCGCGACTGGTTGAGCAGCGCCGCTCCGGTCGTCGCATAGGCCTTTCCGTTATAGCCGACGTTTGAGCCCAGCTCTTCGGTGAGCGCGAGCGAGGTCAGCCCCGCGCGCCGCAGCGCGATCAAGAACGCCGCGGGATTATAGTTGTACGAGCGCGCGAGGGCGTCGAGATCGGTGAAGTCCATAGCAAGCTCGACGCGGTTCGCGTGTGATTCCGTTCGGACGCGAAACGCCGCGACGGCCAGCGAGGCGATCAGCGCGACGAGCAAGACGATAGTCGCATAGCGCGTTCGGGTGGTAAAAAGCGTCACGAAGCGGGTGTGTTCGCCCAGCGGCGCAGTTTTTCTGCCCGCGAATCACAGAAGGGCCCGCCATAGGCGAGCCCTCCTGCCGTCGCGTATGCACGGATCCCTTTTTGTCGGGCCACGCATACCGGGTGTGGGCGACGTTTTTGCTTCATCGCGAACGCTCGCGCCCACAAATCGAGCAACGCGAATGGTCGGGCTTCAAGGGTAGCAGATTATCCCCGCAAAGGGAAGCGTTACCATTTCGGCGCGCGCTTTTCAAGAAACGCGCTGATGCCTTCGCGCGCATCGCGTTCGAGTGCGTTTGCCGTCATAACTTCTTTGGTGTAGTCGTACGCGGCCGCTTGATCGAGATCGATTTGCTCGTAAAAGGCCGCTTTGCCGATGCCGACGATCGTCGCGCTCGCCGACGCGATCTCGCGCGCGAGGGCGAGCGTCTCGGCGTGGAGATTCTCCGGCGCAACGACGCGATTGATCAAACCCCAGTCGAGAGCCGTCTGCGCGTCGATTGGTCTGCCGGTCAGCAGCATCTCCATCGCGCGCTTGCGCCCGATCGCGCGCGAAAGCGGAACCATCGGTGTGCTACAAAAGAGGCCGATGCGCACTCCAGGGGTCGCAAACGTGGCCTGCGTCGACGCCACGGCGAGATCGCAGGCGGCGACGAGCTGACAGCCGGCGGCGGTTGCAACTTTTTCGACTTCGGCGATGACCGGTTGCGGAATCTCGGCGATCCGTGCCATCAAAGCAACGCAGGCCTCGAAGATGACGCGATAGCTCTCGGCGTCGCGGTCCAGCAGTTCGCGAAGGTCGTGGCCGGCACTAAAAGCGGGACCCTCTCCTCGCAGCACGACGGTGCGAACACCGGCGTCTTGGCCGGCTAGCGCTAGGGCAGCGTCGAGCTCGCGCATCATACTTAATGAGAGCGCGTTGCGTTTTTCGGGGCGGTTCATCGTGAGGACGGCGACCTCGCCGTCACGGGCGGTCGTGATTTCGATGTACGGCGGGTTTACCGTAGGCGTTCGCTCTCCCTCGGCGGCACAGAGGGCGCGGCTGACGGTGCGGCGCGGGCCGGCGCTCCCGAAGGCGAGGGCGCCGGCGACGCGGCAGCCGGCGCTGCCGAAGGCGAAGCGGCCGGCGACGGGGACGGGAGGGTTGCGCGCATTTCCTTCGCCCATTGCGGGTCGGGCTTCGTCGTGACGCCGTGATGCAGCGCGGCACTGCTCGAGGTCGCGTACGATGAGTGCGGGAAATGCGACTTCACGTAGACGTACAGCGTGACGGCACGTTCGCGCGCAACGGTGCCCGGGAGTTCGGCATAGAGCGTGGCGATGAGAAAGCCTGTTGAGGCGAGCCAGGAATCCGTCGGATAGCGCGCGGCCCACTGATCGAACGAATCTTGCGTTAGGAGCAACAGATGCTCGGTTTGTTCGGGAAGGAGTTGGTGAGTCTCGTACCGCTTCTTAAGCTGCATCGTTTCGTATCGGACGCGCAGC
>JBEKRW010000035.1:0-14979 GCA_049517595.1 Candidatus Cybelea sp.
ATCGCCCATCCCGACGGGCTGAGCTTCACCGAACTGCAGAGCGCATGCGACTTAACCGACGGCAATCTGAACCGGCATCTGCATGCGTTGGGCGAAGTCGGAATCGTGGCGACCGATAAGCAGCGAGGATCGGGGCGTCCGCTCACGATCTATCGCATCAGCAAGCGAGGACGCGAGCGATTTCTCGCCTACGTTGACGAACTGGAGTCGGTCGTACGCGACGTGCACGAGCGATCGGTGGGCTCGGTAACGAGATCGAAGCTGGCAACGACATGATCCCGCATCACGTAGCGATCATTATGGACGGCAATCGCCGCTGGGCACGCGAACGAAAGCTGCCGATCGCGTATGGCTACCGGCGTGGCGTCGCCGCACTGCGCCGAACGCTGCGCGCCGCGCGGCAAGCGAAGATTCGGATCGTTACGGTATTCGCTTTTTCCGAAGAGAATTGGAAGCGACCGTCGGGCGAGGTCGAACTGCTGATGGGCCTTTGCATTGCGGCGGCGAGTGGCGAACTTCGAAATCTCGCGCGCGAAGGCGTTCGCGTTCGGCTTTGCGGGCGCAGCGACCGGCTTCCCGCCGCGGCGCGCGGCGCGCTTGCCGATCTCGTCGCAAAGACGGCCGGCAACGACGCGGTGACGCTCAATCTTGCAATCGACTACGGAGGGCGCCGCGAGATCGGCGACGCGGTGCGCGCGCTGGTTGGCGAAGTGAACGCCGGTCTGCGCGACCTCGACTCGATCGACGAGCACGCCGTTGAAAGCCGCCTCTACACGGCAGGCCTTCCGGATCCCGATCTGGTCATCCGAACCGGCGGCGAGCTGCGCCTCTCGAACTTCATGTTGTTTCAGGCCGCTTATGCGGAGTTTTGGGCGACCGACACCTACTGGCCGGATTTTGGCGAGGTCGAACTGCAGGCCGCGCTCGACGACTATGCGTTACGCCAACGACGCTACGGTACTTAGGAGCCCTTAGGCGGCCCGAGCTCGCCGCGGGCTTCAAGCCTGGCGAGCAAGAGATGATAGTAGAGCATGCCGCGCTGCGCGCCAAGCGCGTCGAGTACGCTCTCGATTTCCGGTAGCGAACCGCCCGCAAACGCGATGCCGCCGGCCACCCCGGAGTCGTTCATCGGAAAGACGTCGAGCCGGCCCAGTCCCCGCAGCAGGATGACCGTCGCGGTCCACGGTCCGATGCCTCTGATCGACGTCAGCATTGCCGTTGCTTCGATGCTAGAGTGTTTTTCCAGCAGCCGCTCGTCGAGCGTTCCGGTGGCGAGAGCCTCGCCGACGCGGCGTAACGCGGTAACTTTATTCGCGCTCAAGCCGGCGGCACGAAGCACGCCATCGGTTGCGCGCAGTGTCGCTTCGGCATCTGGAAAAGCGTGCAGTGTAACTCCTTCACGCAATTCGAACGGCTTGCCGAGCGCAACGACATAGCGTTGCAGGATCGCGCTCGCCGCGTGGATGCTCACCTGTTGGAAGACGATCGCGTTTACGCAGGCCTCCCAAAGCGTCGGGTAACGCGGTGGCTTGACGCCGCGCATCCGGCGCGCCAACGGACGCAGCCACGGGATGCGCGCGGCGGCGCGGTCGAACTCTTCGAGCGTTACCTCGGTGCCGAGCATCCGGCGCATGGTTTCCAGGGCGAGCGGATGGCTACGCCGCGCGCCCTGGAGGGTTACCGTGAGCGCGCCCGGCTTCTCCGAGGTGACGCACACCGGCATCGGCCTTCCGGCCACCTGAAGCACTCGCCGATAAGCGCCGTCGGGAGCGAGCACGTCGACGATGTTGGTCGATAGGCGCCGCAGGACGTTCGCCGTGAGATCCAGCCGATAGGCTTCGGCTACGGGCAGTTCGTACTGCACAACGGCGAGCGTCATAGGCTTCTTTTCTTATTCGGCGCTGGAGGGGCGCACCGCTGCGCCAAACGGAACGATGAGGTTCGGATCGGTCGCGCTTGGCGTTCCGCCGGTGCCGCCGGCTAAGAACGAGTAGCGCTGACCCGCGTCGGCGGTGACGTTTGCGCCCCACAAGAACTTGTTGGTCTTGTCGAGTCCGATCCCGAAGATCGCTCCTGAATACGGCGCGAGCGTGAAGCGGGCCGTCGCTTCCGAGCGGAGCACGTTCAACCCATAAGCCGTAATCTTATCGGTTCCCTGGTCGTTGACGATCAGCTCGTTGTGCTTGTCGACGATCATTCCGCCGGGTTGAGTGACGGCGGTGCCCAGCAGCTTCGTGCCGACCTCGCCTGCGGCGATCGGCGTGACGAAAAGCGTGACGTACCCACAATAGTTGTTGCTGTACACGTCACCTTTTGCGTCGGTGGCGAGCCAATCGACGGTTCCGCACGGATCGGTGATCGAGTATGAGGCCGAACAGCCTGAGGGATACGTGCAGCCGCTAAACGGGGGCGTGAATACCGCGATGTTCGGTGTGCCGTATTCTGCGACGTAAACGTTGCCGAACATGTCTTGTACGACGTCGGAGGCCGCGCCGCCGGCGTTGAACTGCCACTCCGGCACCGACGAGTTGGTCAATGGCGTTTTATAAGCGACGGCAGTGCCGTTGCCCGCGTTTGCGGCGAAGAGGTAGTTGTAATACGTGCCCGCGACCGGCTGTACCCAGATTCCCATCGGATTGGACAGCCCACTCGCGGTTACGGTGCACGCATAGGTGCCTCCGAAGGCGTTAAAGCTGTCGATCGTGGAGTGCTGGTTGTCGGAGAAGTAAAGCGCGTTGCCGGCACAGGTTCGATCGGGCGCGACGCCGTGGCGCGCGCTCGACGCCGCGGCTCGAGTTACTGGAACTGGACCGGAGGGCGCAAAGGCCGTTGAGGCGCCGGCGCTGCAGGCGGCAAGGATCGTGACGGCCGCCGTTGCGGCGGCGGGGTACTTGGCTAGCGACGAAAGACTCATTTCAACTGCTCCATTTCGTTGGTGAGAAATCTCCGCTCGATGCGCCGCTGAGGGTGCCGATGCGGTTGAGAGCAATGATGCTGCGAACCGCCGGTCGCGGGAACCGACATTCGGACAGCTCGGCTCCGACAGTTGGGGAGCCCGGACAAACCCCCGGCGCCGCGGTGAAAACGCGAAGATGGGCCCCCGAGTAGGCCCATCTTGCGTTCTCGAACGTCGCTCTAGCCAGATCGTTCGAGACTACTGCAATCATGCTGCAAAGCCGCGATTGCCATAACCGACAACCGGACAAGTGACTCCGACAAGTGATTCTGGCGGCTTCGCGAAAGCTACGAGCGCGATGGAAGACGAGGGGCGAGCCTCCGGTTCGTCGGACTTCGGGAAGCTGCTGCGCCGCCATCGGCTGGGGGTAGGGCTGTCGCAAGAGGCCCTTGCCGAGCGCGCCCGGATGAGCTCCGACGGAATCAGCGCACTCGAGCGCGGACATCGCCGCACACCGCAACGCGAAACGCTCGCGCTCTTGGCCGGCGCCCTCGCGCTCGACGCCGACCAGCGCCGCGCGTTCGAAGCCGCGGCGCACGCGGCACGGCCCGCCGCACGCCGGACAATAAGCGCGGCGTCCGAACCGGAGACGGTAACCTCCGGCCTGCCGCTTTCGTTGACGAGCTTCGTCGGGCGCGACGTGGAGCTCGAGGAAGTCGTGGCGCTCGTCCGCGAGCATCGGCTCGTCACCCTTACCGGCGTCGGTGGAATCGGCAAGACTCAAATGGCGCTGCAAACCGCAACGATACTAAGTGAAGGCGGCGAGGAGGCCCGCTTCATCGCACTTGCGCCGTTGGGGAGTCCCTCGCTGGTTGCGCCGGCGATCGCATCGTCGCTAGGCGTACAAGAGCAGCCGAATCGCCCGTTGCTCGAAACCGTAGTCGCACACCTCGAGCAGCGATCGATGCTGCTGATTCTGGATAACTGCGAGCACGTGATCGACGAAGCGTCCGTCGCTTCCGCGCAACTGTTGGCGGGCTGCCCGCGCGTCCGTATCCTCGCTACCAGCCGCGAAGCGCTACGGGTCGCGGGCGAACGCACCTATCGCCTGCCATCCTTGCGCACTCCATCGCCCGACGTGACCGCCGGGCTGAGCGCAACCGATGCCGTAGAATACGGAGCAATAGCCCTCTTTAGCGATCGTGCTCGCGCCGTTGATTTTCGCTTCGCGATTACCGCCGAGAATGCACCGATCGTTGCCGAGCTTTGCCGGCACTTGGACGGCATTCCGCTAGCGATCGAACTGGCCGCAGCGCGCGTCAACTTGTTATCGGTAAAAGCGCTCAACGACATGCTCGACGAGCGCTTTCGAATTCTCACGGGCGGCGAACGCGTCGCGTTGCCGCGACAGCGGACGATGCGCGGCGCGATCGATTGGAGTTACGATCTGCTCTCCGCGCCCGAGCAGCGTACGTTCGAACGGCTGTCGATCTTTCCCGGAGGCTGCACGCTGCGCGCAGCCGCCCTGGTTTGCGGCGAAGAAGTAACCGAAGACTACGTTCTGGATATGCTTTCGTCGTTGGTGGACAAGTCGCTCGTAACGGCCGATTTCGAGGGGAGCGAACCACGCTATCGTCTCTTGGAATCGTTCAGGCAGTACGCGCTCGAAAAGCTGGCGGTCCGCGGCGAGCGGGACGCTGTGTCGCGCCTCCACGCCCTCGCGTCACTCGAGCTTGCCGAGACGTTCGACCGCACGTACGATCCGAGGCCGGCCGACTTCCTGCAAACGTCCGCGACAATGATCGAGCCCCAGGCGGATGACGTCGAGCCGGAACTCGAAAACGCTCGGAGCGCGATCGCGTGGGCACTTTCGGCGGGTGAAGTATCGATAGCGTCGCGGATTACGTGTGGATTTGCGCGAACCTGGCGCGTTCATCGCGGCGACGCCGAGCCGCGCCGTTGGCTCGATGCCGTGCTACCTCGACTCGATGCGACGGCCGAACCAAACGTCGCAGCTCAAGCCTGGCGCAACTTGTCGTCGCTATCGTTTGGAATCCAAAAGATCGAGGCCGCAGAGCGTGCGCTGGAGCTCGCCACGGAATGCGACGACGCCTTCGAGAGGGTGGCGAGCCTCTACCAAATCAGCGTCGGACTTCTGCACGCGGGACGCGCGCAAGAAGCCGAAGCCGCAAACGAGGTCGCACTGCGGATTTGCCGAGAAGCCGGCCCCACGTCGACGCGCCGATACGCCGCCGCGCTCGCCATGCGCGCGACCATTGCGCAGCGCGCAGGTCGAGTGGATGAGGCGCGGGAGTTCTACACCGAGGCGCTGGCGCTCTCGATGTCGCTGGGCAGTGCGCTCGAAGTGGCCGCGTTGCGCGGGGACCTCGCGGAGCTCGAGTTCAGAGCGGGGAATCCAGCACGAGCGCTCGAGCTAATCCAGGCGGTGGCGGCGGTCGCGCGCGAAGCACGCGCAAAACGTATTGAAATTTCGGCCCTGGCGAACGTGGCTGCCTACCAGCTCGTGCTCGGCGACATCGACGGCGCGCGCCATGCGGCGGGTGAAGCCCTCGAGTTGGCGCGAGGCGCTCACCCGATGGACGCCGCCATTGCGATCCAGCATCTGGCCACCGTTGCCGTGCTGCGCGGCGACGCCGGCCGCGGCGCTCGCCTTCGCGGGTACGTTGACGCCTGGTACTCCAACGAAGGATGCGAACGCGATCTAACCGAGCGTCACACGTACGAAATCCTGATAGCGGCGCTGCGCGAACGGCTAGCCGGAGCCGAAATCGAGGCACTGGCGGCCGAAGGCGCGCAACTGTCGGAGGAGCAGGCGGTCCTCGCGGCGTTAGCCGTTACGTGCTGACGGCGTCGCCTTGATGCTCTGGAACGAGGCTTCGCCGGTGTCGGCCGGCCCCGTTGGGGCGTTAACAAGTATTCGCATCCCCTCTTTCCTTGACATCGGGCCGCCTCGGATGCTAATGTTCGGTCCATGTCTGGTCCGGCGAGCAGTATGATGTTCTCAATGTGCGGCATGCGTATGCATGTGGCAGGGTCGTCGTGAAGCTCGCAAGTTAACTCCGGAAATCAAAAATGCTTCTCGCGCCCCTCGCCACCACGGCGGGGGGCACGTTTTTATCCTCGCTTTCCCATCGCAACAGGAGGCCGGGAAACTATGAAAACGACCGTTGGGGTCGGATTACTCGGGTGTGGAACGGTTGGCTCAAACGTCGCCGACCGTCTGCAACGCGAACGCGACGCCATCGAACGCCGTAGCGGCGTTCGGTACGAGCTGCGCGCAATCGCGATTCAAGATTCGCTGAAGCGGCGTTCGAACGCGCTCGAAAGGCGCCTGTTTACGCGCGACGCTCGCTCGGTAGTCGACGACCCGAACGTCGATCTCGTTATCGAGGTCATCGGAGGAACGACCGACGCCGCCGAACTGGTCGAGCGCGCGCTCGAGCGCGGACGCCACGTCGTTACCGCCAATAAGGATTTGCTTGGCGAGCACGGTCCGCGATTGAAGGCGTTGGCGGCATCGCGCCGCGCGGCGCTGCGCTTCGAGGGCGCGGTGGCGGGTGCGATTCCGATCGTGCGAACCCTCGACGAGGCCCTGGCGGGAGACGAGATTCTCTCGGTCGCGGGCGTCGTCAACGGCACCTGCGCGGCGATTCTTTCAGCCATGGAAGAAGGCGCGGGATTCGATGACTCGCTGACTCGGGCCCAACGTCAAGGCTATGCGGAAGCCGACCCGAGCAACGACGTCGAGGGAGTCGACGCGGCCCACAAGCTCGCCGTAATTGCGCAACTGGCTTTTGGTCTTGCGGTAACCTCTCCGCGCATTGCGCGCACCGGCATCGCGGCCATCACTCAACGCGACGTTGCGCGTGCCCGCATGCTGGGATTTAGAATCCGTCACGTCGCCGCGGTCCTGCGCACCCCGCATGGCGTTTTGGCCGAGGTTGCGCCGGTTCTCGTCGAGGAAAACCACGAGTTCGCTCGCACCGCCGATGCGGAGAACGTGGTACAGGTTGCCGCGCGTAACGCCGGACGGCTCGTGCTGCGCGGGGCGGGTGCCGGCGGCGCCGCAACCGGTTCGGCGGTGCTCGGTGACGTGATAAGCGTCTTGCACGCGCTGGGCCAAGGGCGCGGCTTCGACCTGCGCGGCCGCTCGAGCTCGCTCGAAACGGGGATCTGCATCGAGCCGTTCTTCGACCGCCTGTCCCGCACCGTCGAACTTCCCAACTACGCGATCTGGGACGATGCATTGACCAACGCTCCGCATCAAGAGCTGGTGAACGCCTAGTGCGCGAGGAGACGGTGGCTATCGGCGCGCTCCAGCTCGATTGCGGGCAAACGCTGGCGGCCGTCGAGCAATGCGTAACCATCTACGGCACCCCCGCCGCCGACGGCTCAAACATCGTTTTGGTGGAACACGCGCTGACCGGTTCGAGCCGCGCGGCCGATTGGTGGCCGGGGATCGTTGGTGAGGGCGCGCTCTTTGACCCGCGCGACCGGTGCGTGGTCGGCATCAACGCGCTGGGCAGCTGCTACGGCTCGACGAGAACGTCGCACCGGATTACCGTTCGCGATATCGTGCGAGCCGAAATGCTGGCCCTGAGCGAGCTAGGGTTCGAGCGTGTCGAGCTGGCCATCGGCGGGTCGCTAGGAGGTATGCGCGCGTTGCAATGGGCGCTCGATGCTCCGCAACGAGTCGGCGCTGCAATAGTGGTCGGCGCCCACGATCATCACAGCGCGATGGGCATCGCGCTCAACTCGCTGCAGCGGGAAGCCCTCGCGCTCGATCCGGTGCGGGGCTTGCGTCTCGCGCGCAAGCTTGCAATGCTCTCGTATAAGAGCGAGGAACTCTTCAACGAACGGCACGGGCGCCGCAGCGATCGCCAGGGACGGCCGTGTTTCGACGTCGAGGGCTATTTGGACCGTCAGGCCGCGCTCTTCGAAGCTCGCATGGACGCAGTAAGCTACGTGGCGCTTACCCATGCCATGGACTCGTTCGACGTTCGCGCCGGCGAGGTGTTCTTACAGCCGAGCGGTACCACAAGACCCGCGCTGACGTTCGTTGGAATCACGGCCGATTGGCTCTTTCGCCCGCAAGACGTACGGCGAGCGGCCCAGCGGTTCGCTCTGCGCGGCTTCGACGCGCAATACGTCGAGTTACGGTCGCACCACGGTCACGACGCGTTTTTGGCCGAGCCGGCCGCGCTACGAGCACTCTTAGAACCACTTATCAGCACGCCCGTTACGGCGGATCTCAGGAGCAGCCTATGTTGAATGGAAAATCGCACCGCTCTCCAGCGCTCGGGTTCTCGACGCGAGCCATTTGGAGTGGCCAGGACGCGTGCCCGGCGACCGGGGCGACGATCGTTCCAATCTATCAAACCGCGACGTTTACCCTGCCGGAGATCGGGGTGACGAAGGGCTTCGACTATTCGCGCACCGTCAATCCGACGCGTTCTGCAATGGAACGCCAGCTCGCCGCGCTCGAGGGCGCTACCTTCGCTTCGGGCTTTGCTTCGGGAATGGCCGCCGTCGTCGGGGCGACGTCGCTACTCTCCAACGGCGACCACATCATCGCCACGCGCGACATCTACGGCGGCACGCATCGCCTCTTTACGACGGTTCTCTCGCGCTACGGCATCGACGTGACGTTCGTGGATACCAGCGACGCGCGCGCGACCTGGGCGGCAGCTAGGCCGAATACGCGGCTGTTGTGGCTCGAAACGCCCAGCAACCCGCTGCTGCGGCTGTGCGATATCGAAGCGCTTGCGCGCCTACGGCCGGCGGGGGTTTTGATCGTCGCCGATAATACGTTTGCCTCGCCATTCTTGCAGCAGCCGCTCGCGCTTGGCGCCGACATCGTCGTCCATTCGACGACGAAATACATCGGCGGCCACAGCGACGTTGTGGGCGGCGCGGTGATCACCAACGATCGCGAGATCGCAGAGCAAGTATCCTACCATCAGAACTGCGTCGGCGCGGTACCGGGTCCGTGGGACGCGTATCTCACGATGCGCGGCGCGAAGACGCTCGGCTTGCGCATGCGCGCGCATTCGAAGAACGGCCAGGCGATCGCGGAGTTTCTCGCACAGCGCGACGACGTCGCCGAGGTTTACTACCCGGGCCTCGCGACGCATCCGCAGCACGAGCTTGCAAAACGGCAAATGAGCGGTTTCGGCGGCATCGTTTCGTTCCGCCCAAAGGGCGGTTCCGAGCGCGCACGCGCGATTGCAACCTCAACGTCCGTCTTCGCGCTTGCGGTCTCGCTCGGAGGAGTCGAATCGCTGATCTGCAGCCCGGCGCGGATGACGCACGCATCGCTAACGCCCCAGCAGCGCGCAGACCTCGATATCACCGACGATCTGCTTCGCCTGTCGGTGGGCATCGAAGAGGTCGAGGACCTCATCGAGGACCTGGCCTGTGCGCTCGACTCGGTTCCGGCGCTAGCGCGTCTTAGAACCGCATCGTAACGATCTTCAGCTGCGAGTTGACGACCGCGACCGGCCGGGCGCGGGGAGACTCCAAATAGATGAACTGCCGGTCGTCGGGCCCGATCCCACCGAACTCCCATTCGGTCACGCGGGCGTCGGGATACTTTGACTGGGCGATTGCATCGCGAGCCGTCTGCGTCAGGCGTGCGAAGGCGATCGCCTTTGGGTCGAAGGCTTCTGCGTCCACCTTTGCTGCGGTGATCGGGCCGTTGTCCATCGACATCAATTTAACGGGCGTTGGCCCTGAGAGCGTGCCGTCCGGCGCAATAACGTAGTGGTCCACGTTGATGTGGTTCTTGGGCTCCTGCACGTCGACCATCAGCCCGGTCATCCGGTCCGCGCTCAGCGACGTCACGCGCATCGGGCGCCCGGAATGCTCCGCGATCGCATCTAGCGCCCGCAACACCGCTTGGCCATCGGTTAGAAACGGGTCGATCGGGCCGCCCCCGAGATTCGGCGCCGCCAAGTTCGGATCGCCGGAGCCGTAGGAACCGCGAGCGGATGAGGAGCCCGAACAGGCCCCCAGCGCGAGCGCAAGCGTAAGCAGTATCAAGGCGCTTTTCATGTAAGAGACTCGGTTCCGCGGCCGGCATGCTTTCCCCGCCGGCCAGGCCAGGCGGGCACATTTGCTCCTCTTGCATTCGCGGAATGCCTGTGATAGATTGGCCTACACATGTTCGTTCTGCATTCCAACGCGTACTATTATTATTACGGCTACTTCGACCGAAGTCGGCAAGGTACGCCATTGCTTTAACGAACGAGTTCGTAAAAATGCAAAGCCGCCTCGCCGATGCGAGGCGGCTCTTTTTATTGTAGGAGCATCATGAAGGCAGTCACGACAACCAAGGACCTTACAGAATTCGAACGCGCCGTCGCAAAGAGCATCGACCGCCACCCAATCGTCTGCAACAACGAATATACCAGATGGTTCGCGGGTGGCGAGGCAACGTTTGAGGAGCTTCGCGACTTCACCGTGCAGTTTTCCGTCTTCAGCCACCTCTTCATCGAGGCGCAGCTGCGCAAATGCATCAACGCGCCCGACCTGCAAAGCTACCGCGCGGGTAAAGAGATCCTACTCAACGAGCTCGGCGTCACGTTCGCGCCTTCCGGCAGTATCGAAGGCGGCACGTTTCGCTTTACCGCCGGGCACTTCGAATGGCTGGCGCATTTCGCGGCAACGCTCGATCTTGGTTGGAGCGAGATTGGGAAGCGGCGCTTCGGTCGAGCCTCGACCTTGGACTTTTGCGACGCATTGATGTCGTGGTATAGCTCTGAGGATGAATCGACCGCCGCCGGGGCATCGTACGCGATCGAGCATTGGGCAGCCGCCGGATTTTGGAAAGAGCTGATTGCTGGGTTACGCGCGATCAAGCAGAGCGCAATGCCCGGCCTTCCGCTCGGATTCTGGACGTGGCACGACGCCCTGGAGGAGAACCACGCGGCGCATACCTCTGATGAGTTGCGAGAAGCCTTCGCCAAGCCGAGCTTCAGCGCCCAGCGCTTTCTCGAAGCGGGGGAAGCGATGTTGGATGCTGTGGCCGGGTTTTGGAACGGGCTGAACTCGGCGCGCAGCGCGAGGCTCATCGCCTCTTAAAGGGGCGCCCGGCGACTCGGCAAACAAGCAAGTACCTACTACCTCCCGGAAAGGAACGAGTATGAAGAAGGTTCTTTTGCAAGTCGCGCTTGCAGCGTTTGCCGTCGCGGTTCCATGCGCGGCGCAGTCTCAGATGATGGCTTCGTCCATGCCGGGCGTCGGTCCGCACGGGTTTGATTGGGCTATCGGAACGTGGTCGTGCACCAACATGATGCCCTCGGCAATGGGTGGCCCCAGCCACCAGTCCATGACCGTCACGCGTACCAATGGCGGCGCCATCATGTATCATTCCACCGGCACGAACTTCGATAACACGTGGTACAACGTTTATGCGGCCAAGACGCGGACCTGGTGGAGCCCGTTCATCGTCTCGGACGGAAGCTATGGCTCGGAGTCATCGTCGATGAGCGGAAAGAAGATGATATGGCTCGGCTCGGCAACCAATGCCTCCGGCACGAACATGCCGGTCCGCGACACCGTCACCTATAGCCAGACGAAGACCGCCGACCTTGGCGAATACAAATCCGGCGGTGCCTGGAAAGAGCAGTACAACGTCACCTGCGTGAGGACGTAAGATTACCTCGCCGCAATCAATGCGGCATCTCTTCGTCGTGGAGGCCGAAGTAGTGCCCGAGCTCGTGAATGACGGTCTCACGCACTTCTTGCACGGCCTCCTCCCTGCTGGAGGCGATTCGGTTGATGGGGCCGCGAAAGATCGCGATCTCGTCGGGTAACAAGGGCATATCGTGCGTCCGCTCGGTAAGCGCCACGCCACGGTAGATGCCGAGAAGTTCGGACTCGTCCCCATCGTCGTCCTCGATACTGTCGAGGTCTTCGTCGGTCGGCTCCTCTTCGACGGCGATGACGACATTCTCGACTAGGTCGGCGAAGCGCCTTGGAAGCGATTCCAACGCTTCGCCCACTACGAGTTCGAACTCCCGACGCGTCAAGTCTTGGGCGGCCATCTCGCCCACCGAGCTTCGCGGCGATGGGAAGAGTCCCGCCCCTCGGGCGGAAATCTGAGCCGGTATGAAGAGGATCGAACGTACGCCGCACGCTGCCGCGAGCGTTTGCGCTGCCGCTGCCCTGCTGGCCGGCTGCAGCAGCGCTGCACCGCGGCTCAGTCCGGCAGAACCGGTTTGGCGAAACGGTCCCCCGCTTATTAGCCCGGTTCGAACCGCACCGGCGCGCCGTTACGACGGCCGCGTTTCGTGGATGGCTGCCGGCGCAAAGCGAACGTCGCTCCTTTATATCACCGACGCCAATAACGGTACCGTTTCGGTCTTCTCGTATCCCAAGGGCGAAATCGAGGGCACACTAACGGGCTTCGAAGAGCCCTATGGCGAGTGCACCAATAAGGCGGGTGACGTTTGGATCGTGGACGATGAAACGGCAACGATCACGGAGTTTGCGCACGGCGGCACGAGCCCGATCGGGACCTTGAGCGATTCGGGAGCGTATCCCGCCGGCTGTTCCGTCGATCCGAGTACGGGCAATCTCGCCGTTACGAACTACGAAGGGCCGGGCGGCGGTCCGGGAAGCATATCGATTTTCAAGAAGGCCAAAGGCAAGCCCGTCATCTACACCGACGCTTCGATTTCTCGCGCATGGTTCTGCAGCTACGACGGCAGCAGCAACCTTTTCGTCGACGGCGACAAAAGCGGCACGAGCGGCTTCCAATTAGCCGAACTTCCCGCGGGTAGCGGTGCGTTCACCAACATCGCGATCGATCAAAGCATCACGGTTGCCGGCGGCGTTGCGTGGGACGGCAAGTACGTGGCCGTCGCCGAAGAGAACGAGGGCCCTGACTCGGTGTATCAGTTCAGCATAAGCGGCAGCAGCGGAACGGAAGTTACCGCGACCACGCTAACCGGTTCGAAGAACGTTCACCAGTTCTGGATCGACCCAGCGCGCAAGCGAGTCATCGCGCCGTCTGCATCGCTGGGCACCGCCGGCTACTGGAAGTTTCCAGCAGGCGGCGATGCCAGCAAGACTTTGACCGGCCTCGACATACCGGAAGCCACGGTTGTCAGCAGTTCCCGTTAACTAGGCGACCTCGTACACGCCGCCGAGGAAGCTCCAAAGCGCTTCGCACGCCTGGTCCGTTGCGGCGACCACCTCGGCTCGTTTTGCGGGAGTGTCAGCGGCCCGTTCGATCAAACGCCACTCTGCGGCGGAATGAAAAATGTCCGCCTCCTCGTGCACGGTGAAGAACTCGTACCCCCGGGGGGCGGTAAAGCCGTAAAAACGTCGGAGCCCGTCAATCTTCACGGCCGCGATCGCCGGTACTTGCGATTCAAAGGCGTGCAGCGCCGCCAAGCCAGCGTAGTAGGAACGGTTCCGGCAGAGATCGGTGAAGGTGCTCACCAAGGATTGCGTCGCGGGCAGGGGCGCGGCCGCGGCAAGGTCGTCTTCGGAAAGTCCCAATGCGGCGGCGAAGCGCTTCCAAAGCGCGGGATGGTTCTCCGGCCCGAACTCCTCGTCGATAAGGTTTTGGAGGATTACCTGCCGCGTGCTGAGGTCGCTTTTCCCGTCGCTCGCGAAGTGCGGCGTATTCGAATGAACGGCGCTCAAATAGGTGGGCTCCGCCAACACGTGATGCATGTACTGGCCGGCGTATTGCCGCAGCTGTTCGAGGGAGAGCTCACCCTTCGACCACGCGACATAGAAAGGGTGCCCCAGGAGATGGCGGTCCTTAATGATCGAATGGACTTCTTCTTGGAATGGCGACGTGATTGTTTGCATCGAGGTGGCTTCTATTTTTTCGGGAGAATGTCCGTTCTGAAGCCGCTCAAACGTCTAGGCCGCACAACACTCTTCTACAGGAGGAACGATCATGGGTGAATTTCTCTATCTCTATCGCGGTGGTCAGCGGAACCCCAGCCCCGAGCAGTCACAGCAGATCATGCAGAAGTGGCTTGCCTGGATGAAGGAGCTGACGGTCAGCGGCAATCTCAAGGACCCCGGGCAGCCCCTCGAACTCGAGGGAAAGGTCGTCAAAGGCAAAGGCGGCACCGTGACGGACGGTCCCTTCGCCGAAGCAAAGGATCTCGTCGGGGGTTTCACGCTCGTGGTAGCCGACGATCTCGCACACGCGGCAAAGCTCGCCGCAGGCTGTCCGATTCTCGAGGTCGACGGCTGCGTGGAGGTACGACCCGTGATGAAAATGGATATGTAAACATGGAGCCAAGCGATCATCTCTTTCGCCAAGAGGCGGGGCGAATGGTCGCGACGCTCACGCGGGCGTTTGGGCTTCACAATCTAGCGCTGGCAGAAGACGTCGTTCAAGACGCCTTCTGCCGAGCGTTGGAGGTTTGGAAACTCCGCGGCGTTCCTGAAAACCCATCGGCGTGGCTGATGAGGACCGCAAAGAATCGCGCAATCGACGTCTTGCGCCGCGAACGCACGGCGCTGACTTTTGCGCCGGACTTGGGGCGACTGCTACAGACCGAGTGGACGTTGACCAATGCAGTCGAGGAAATCTTCGATCCCATAGGCATCAAAGACGATCAACTTCGCATGATGTTCTCGTGCTGCCATCCGCGACTTTCATCGCCGGCACAGGTAATGCTCGTGCTGCAACTCGTTGGCGGTTTTGGCTCGCGAGAAGTTGCAAGCGCGTTCGTCAGCAGCCCCGCCGCCGTTGAGAAGCGTTTGAGCCGCTCGAAGAAGATGCTGGCGGAGTCGGGCGTGCTCTTCGATATTGCCGACGCAGCCGACTTCGCACTTCGGCTCCCCGTCGTTCAGCGAGCCCTCTATCTCATCTTCAGCGAGGGCTACCATGGCGCGTCGGCCCACGCCGTCGTTCGAGCCGACTTATGCCGCGAATCGATCCGGCTTACGCGGCTGCTCGCCGAACATCCGTTGGGCGCGGTGCCATCCACGTTGGCGCTTTGTGCGCTCATGTACCTCGATGCCGCCCGCTTGCCGGCGCGTCTCGATGCTTGGGGCGACTTAAGCTCGTTGTTCGATCAGGATCG
>JBEKRW010000036.1:0-14840 GCA_049517595.1 Candidatus Cybelea sp.
TGCCGCTGGAAACGTTTCTCGACCGGGCCGGCAAGATGCCCCTGCCACCGTACATTCATAACGACTCGGCCGAGGCGGCGCAGCGATACCAAACGGTCTTCGCGCGCGTTCCCGGCAGCGTTGCCGCGCCAACGGCATCGCTGCACTTTTCACCCGAACTGCTGCTCGAAATCCAGGAGAACGGCATCGAGATCGCGCGGCTGACGCTGGACGTTGGGCTGGGCACATTTCGGCCCGTGACCGCCGAGCGGCTCGACGAGCACGTGATGCACGCCGAAGCGTACGCGATCGACGAACGAGCGGCGGCAGCGATCGAAGCGGCCCGGGTCGCCCGGCGACGGATCGTTGCTGTAGGCACGACGGTGGTGCGCGCGCTCGAGGGAAACTTCCAGCGTTATGGTTGCATTAAGCCGGGCGAGCACGTCACCGATATTTTCATTCGTCCCGGCTTTGGCTTTGAAGTTATCGGGGCGATGGTTACCAACTTCCACCTGCCACGTTCGACGCTGCTCGCGCTGGTCGGCGCGTTTGCCGGGCGCGAACGCGTGTTGCGCGCCTATCGCGAAGCGATCGCGCGGGGCTACCGGTTTTACTCCTTCGGCGACGCCATGTTCCTCACGGGCCGCGATGATTAGAACATCCGGAAGCAGAAGATGCGCGCCATGAGAGTTTCGCAGCTCTGCCACAGCGCGGTATGGATTTGCACGGTCGCCGTGCTGCTCGCCGGGTGCGGGCAGATGCAGACGCCAATGACGAACGCCGCCACGACGGTACGCGGCCCGCACGCAAGCGGAAAGACCGTGAACTACCTTTACGTGAGCGATCAGCGCGCCGGCGAAGTCGAAATCTTCGCAAACGGCTCGCATGAAAAACTCGGCGCGATCTCTCGTGGGATCGAAGGGCCGTCCGGCCTGTTTCTCGACACGGCCGGCAATCTTTACGTTGCGAACTTTCTGGGAGGCGGTATCACGGAGTACGCCTACGGCTCGGATCGCCCGAAGTTTCGGTACGACGCGCATATGGTGGAACCGCTCGGCGTAAGCGTCGACCGCGACGGCAACGTGTTCGAGGCCGACTTCGACGGGAAGTTCGTCAACGAGTATCACCAGGCAAGCAACAAGGTTGCAAGTTCCTGCGCCGAACCGGGCTTCGTGTCGAGCGTCGCGACCGATGCCGCCGGCGACGTGTTCGTTGCCAGCGACTCGAGCGAAGGCGGAAGGATCACGGAGTTCGCCGGCGGTCTGAGCGGTTGCCATGGAACGCGGCTCGGGGTGAGGTTCGGCTACGCCGGCGGGATGGTGCTCGATAAGCAGGGTAATCTGATCGTCTGCGACTCCTCCGATCCGGGCGCAGTCGACGTCATCAAGCCGCCCTTTGAGAAGGTTGCCAGAAAGCTCGGTTCGCACTGGTCGTCGCCCACTCGCTTGGCGATCGACAAGACTAACTCGCTAGTTTTCGTAACCGATAAAACCACCGACTTGGTAGCCGCGATCGACTACAGGACCGGAAAGATCGTCTCGTCGATTGGAAGCGCAAGGGGCCTTTTGAAACCTGCCGGCGTCGTCGACGAACCTAACGCGGTCTATTAGGCAGTCTATTTAGATGCGCTTCGTTGCCTTCGACGTTCCCGGCGGACCGGAGGTACTAAGGATTGCGGAGATGCCCGCGCCGCAGCCAGGCCCGGACGACGTGCTAGTTTCGGTCGAAGCGGCCGGCGTCACGCGTGCCGACGTCATGCAGCGGCAAGGAAACTATCCGCCGCCGGCCGGCGCATCGCCGATTCTCGGCTTGGAAGTTGCGGGAACCGTCGCAGCGGCCGGCGAGCGCGTTGCACGCTGGCATCTCGGAGACCGCGTGTGCGCGCTCACCAACGGTGGCGGCTATGCGGAGTGCGTCGCCGTGCCGCAAGGGCAGGTGCTTCCCGAGCCGCACGGTTGGAGTGCGGTGGAAGCGGCATCGCTTCCGGAAAACGCGTTCACCGTCTACGACAACCTCTTCACGCGCGCGAGATTGCGCGCGGGCGAATCCGTTCTGGTGCATGGCGGCACCAGCGGAATCGGGACGACCGCAATCATGTTTGCGACGGCGTTGGGCGCGCGGGCCTTTGCGACTGCGGGCAGCGCCGAGAAGTGCGAGGCCTGCGTGCGGCTGGGGGCCACGGCCGCGATCAACTACCGCGCGAACGACTTCGTCGCGGAGATCGAGCGGCTTACGATGGGCAGCGGCGTGAACGTCGTCGTCGACATCGTCGGCGGCGACTATATTTCACGAGACCTCGAATGCCTGGCACTGGACGGCCGGATCGCTTGTGTGGCGATGCCAGGCGGTCAACGCGTCGAACTCGATCTGCGCCGGCTCTTTGCCCGGCGCGGAGCGATTCTTGCGTCGAGCCTGCGCCCCCGCACGGCGCAAGAGAAGGCGGCAATCGCGCACGAACTCGAGCAACACATTTGGCCGCTGTTGCCCAAACGCGATCCGATCGTTCCGGTGGTCGACCGCGTCTATCCCTTCGAACGCGCCGCCGAGGCGCACGCTCGATTGGAGTCCAGCGCGCACATCGGCAAAATCATCCTAACCTGGAAGCTTAGTGGTATATCCCTTGAGACATCGACGACGGTCCCGTCGCCATAAAGAAAAGCATGGGGATCGAAAGCATCGTGTTCACGCGCGAGGCGATGAAGGCGGCCCGCCGGGCCTTGGCCTTTTCTTCATCGGTGGCGGGAACGATGCCCAAGATTTTCTTTTGGTTTGGCCAGATCACGCCCCAAACGTTGAGCAGCATGATCGTTCCAAGCCACGCTCCGAAACCGATCGGAGCCATCACGCCTTGGAACGTGAACGCAGCCAAGAACCCGTTCATTCCGGCCGGCCCTGGAAAGTTCGCCAGTAGCGCAGCGCCAAAGATCCACGTAACGACCGCGCCCCAGCGAAAGAACAGAAGCGCTCGAGGCATGATATATTTTGCGATCGGGCCCGCTTCGCCGGCGGCCGTCGCCTCTTTTACCGCGGCGGCGTTGACGAAGTTGAAGAAGTAAAGGAGGCCGATCCACATGATGCCGGCCATGATATGAACCCAGCGAAATATCCAGTCGTTCGAGCTGCTCATGCGCCCGCTCCAATTGCGTGAGAAACGATCGCTCTGGCGATGGCCCAGAGAAGCGCAGTTAAAATGAAGCCGCTAATGACGGTGCCCCAGAGCGAGTCCAATGGATTTTTCAACGCGTACCCCTCCTCGGATTCGTGGTGCGATTGCGTCCAGGTTGCGCGTTATGCCGCGGGGTCCTTCTGGCGAAACCCTAAGCGCGCTGGAGGCCTTCGATCGACTGCGGTTGCGTAACGATCGTTTTCGCGTGCGTGTACCAGACCAGGCCGGGCGGCGCGGCGCGCTGCTTGCGTACGTGTTTTCGCAGCGTATAGTCCACGGACGCCGACGCGGCCGTCTGCGCCTTTGAATAAAAGGCCGCAAGCGATGCCGCAGCCTGCAGGTCTTCGTCGGGGACTCGCCCTCGATCGTCGCGGGAAAGAATCACGTGCGCGCCCGGAACCCCTTGGGCGTGGAACCACAGATCCTCGGGCCGCGCGAGGTGAAACGTCAGCTCGGCATTCTCGACCGGCGACCGGCCGACGACGATGCGCGAGCCCGCCGGCGTGCGCAGCTCGAGCATCCGCCGTTTTCGTTTGCGTGCCGCCGGACGCGGCGCGACGCGCCGCCGTTGCATCTCGTCTACAGCCGTCTCGACGTCCTGGAGGTCCTCGCTGCCGGCGCGCTCGGCCTCCCATCGTAAGGTATCGACGATTTGCAGCGCGCTTTGAACGGCGCGCTCGCGCTCGGCGATATGCGGCAAACTGCTGCCGAGCTTCTTATATTCGGCAAAGAGCTTGCCGGCGAGATCTTTGGCCGCTTCACGGTCGTCTGCCGCCAGCGTGTGCAGCGTTGCGAAGATACTCTCACCTCGAGCGCGCAGATCCTCGCGCCGCGCCGCCCCGGCGCGCTTGCCGGCGAGCCCCGCGAGTTCGTCGCGCAGCTTGCGCTCGCGGTCGCTCAAGCGTCGTAATAGCGCATCGCGGCGCCGAACGTCGCGCGCTTTCTGCGCATGGCGCGTTTGCTCGTCCCGTGCGCGAGCCAAAAGGTCCAGCACCGAACCTTCCGGCGGATCTTCGATCGTTCTCGGATTCTCGGGCAGGGGCGGGAGAGCGTACGGTGATCCCGCTGTAATCGCGCGTCGCGGGTTCTCCGCCGGGGTAAACTCTTTATGGGCGGCGACGACGGTATCGCCCTTAACCAAAATGATGTTTCCGAAACGCGGAACCAGCTCGAGAAAGAGCTCGAGCTCTTCGCCCACTCCAAAACGCGACCGCGCTGAAAAGCGCAGGCGCAAGAGCCGGTCAAACCGGCGCGAGGCAACGCTCGCAAGCGTCATCCCCTTCAGCGAGCGCGCGAGGGTTCGTACGAATCCCGGTTCTTCGAGGATTCCCAGCTCGCCATCTTCTAACGTTACCAGCGGCGGTGAGGAGAAGAGGTCGATCGCCAAGACGCAACGTTCGCCGCCATGTCGAAACAGCAATGCCGTGCGTCCGTCGGGCAGTAGACCGGCATCTTGGACGCGGTCGCCGCGCAGCCGATCTTCGAGCTCGCGCGCCAGCCGAGCGATAAGGACCCAGTCGGTCTGCATCAAACGTTTCCTGGCGTGAATAAGCGAATGGCTCTCGTCGCCATCATTCTGACGGCTTGCAGCGGCGCCTCGCCTGCGCCCAAAGGGTGGGCCGCGATTCCGGGCTCGAGCGATGCATGGTCCCGTGGGGACGGCGCCGCGCGTCAGGAGTACTCATACAGCCGAAAAGCCTTTCCGGGGACGTTGCAAGATCTGGCATCGGCCGTCGCGATCGACGCCCTGCTGCACAACCCCGGTGGGAAGCTGCGCAGTAGCGACCCCTTTCCGCCCTGCCCGGGCGCGGCGGGCGTCGCGACCCTTTCATTACGAGGGGGTTCTGCATTGAGGGAGGGGTTCGCCGTTCACGACGGTCTCGCCGTGCGAACGACGTATCGGCTTCCGGCCGGCGCGCAGCCCGACGCAAACGTCGTCGCGGCGATGCAGAACGTGCTCTGCTAAGGGAAATTCGAGGTCATAAGGGGGCCCGGCGTGAAGGGGGTCAAGCGTTGATCACCGGGCCGGGTCTCCTGTTTGTGGTCTCGGGGCCGTCCGGGGCCGGGAAGGACACGCTCGTAGCGGCCCTCCGAGGGCGCCGGCCGAGCCTGCGATATTCGGTTTCGGCAACGACGCGCGAGGCTCGCCCCGAGGAGCAGGCCGGGGAGCATTACTTCTTCGTCTCGCGGCAGGAGTTCGGCCGGTTGCGCGACGGCGGCGGTCTTTTGGAATCGCGCGAGTACAACGGCAACCTTTACGGGACTCCGCGTGATTACATCGAGCGGAGTCTGACCGAGGGCTACGACGTCATCATGAAGCCCGAGGTCAACGGGGCGCTGGCCATTCGGGTCGCGTTTCCGGACGCCGTGCTGATCTTCGTCGTTCCGGACCGTTTTTCGAATCTTCGCGAGCGGCTGCTCGCACGCCGGACCGAGACGAACGAGGAGATCGCTCGGCGGCTCGAAATCGCGACTCGCGAGATGAAGTTCATCCGCCAGTTCGATTATATCGTCGTTAACGAGCAGGATCGCCCCGAACAGGCGGTTCGCGACCTCGAGGCAATCTTGCAGGCGGAGCGCTTTCGCATCCACCGCTACCCCGATGACTCGATACGGCGCGTCGAGTCGTCATAACGAAAGGCATCATGACGAAATCCGTATTCGGCGATCTTGACGCACTCTTAGAACACGCAGACTCGAAGTTCAGTCTGGTCAATATCGTTACCAAGCGCGCCCGGCAGTTGAACAACTGGATTCGCGTGCAACAGCTTCCCGCGACGGACCGCCGGGAATACTTCGCGAGCGAACCGCTCGTCGACCGCGAAACCATCAACCCCAACAAACCAGTCTCCATCGCGCTCGACGAAATCGCCGACGGAAAGATCGAGTACCGGCGAACCCGCGAGGGAATCAAATAGGCTGACATGTGCGGGATCGTCGGATACATCGGCCAGCGCGACAGCGTCCCAATCATTCTCGATTCGCTGCGGCGCCTCGAGTACCGAGGCTATGACAGCGCCGGCATCGCTGTCATCGACGCCTCCGGCAAGCTGGCCGGCACCAAGGCAGAGGGAAAGCTTTCGCGCCTTGCCGAGCGCCTGAGCAACGGCGAGGCGCTCGCAGGTGCCGTCGGCATCGGCCACACTCGCTGGGCCACGCACGGTCCTCCATCGGATGCCAACGCGCATCCGCATTTGGATTGCACCGAGCGGATCGCCGTCGTCCACAACGGCATCATCGAAAACTACGCGTCGCTCCGCGCGCGCCTTGTAGAGCGCGGTCACGTCTTTCGCAGCCAAACCGACACCGAAGTCCTAGCTCACCTCATCGAACTGCATTACGACGGAAACCTAGAGGAAGCCGTGCGCCGCACGCTTGGGGAAGTACGCGGAGCCTACGCCCTTGGCGTGATCTCCAGCGACGATCCGGAGCATCTGGTCTTTGCGCGTAACGGGGCCAGCCCGCTGGTGATCGGCATCGGCGACGGCGAGATGTACGTCGCCTCAGACACCCCGGCGATTTTACCGTACACGCGGCGTGAGGTCATCCTCCAAGAGGGCGAGATCGCCGTGGTCGGTCGCGACGGATTTCGCCTGACCGACTATGCCGGAGCGCGCATCGAACGCGACCCCATTGCGGTCACTTGGGACCCGGGCTCCGCCGAAAAAAGCGGCTTCAAGCATTTCATGCTCAAGGAGATTTTCGAGCAGCCGCAGGTCATCAAAGAGACGCTGAGCGGCCGCATCGACGACCTCGCCGACGTGCACCTCGGCGCCGAGCTAGCGGCGATCACGCCGCAGCGGCTCGAAGGGCTCAGCAAGATCGCCATCACGGGCTGCGGCACCGCCTACCATGCGGGCTTGGTCGGCATGTATCTGCTTCGGTCGCTGGTGCATCTGCCGGTCGAAATGGAGCTCGCCAGCGAGTTTCGTTATGGCGATCCCGTCATCGATCCGACGACGCTGGTAATTGCGATGTCGCAGTCGGGCGAGACTGCGGATACCATCGAAGCGGTACGGATTGCAAAGCAGTCGGGCTGCGGCGTCTTGGGAATCTGCAACGTGCTAGGATCCCATTTGACCCGGCTTGCGGACGGTATGCTCTATACGCGAGGCGGCCCGGAAATCGGCGTGGCCGCTACCAAGACCTACATTTCCCAAGTGGCCGCCTTGACGCTGTTCGCGCTCTATCTCGCGCGTTTGCGCGGAACCTCAGACCAGACGAGTCTTCGCGCCATCGCCGACGGGACGAGGCTGCTTCCGGCAGCGGTCGACGTCGTTCTGAATACCTCGGCTGAAATTCGTCGCGTCGCTCGCGAAATCCGCAAATCGCAAAGCGTGCTGTTTATCGGGCGTTACGTCAACTTTCCCACGGCGCTCGAAGGCGCCCTGAAGCTGAAGGAGATTTCGTACATTCACGCCGAGGGCTATCCGGCAGGCGAGATGAAACACGGCCCGATCGCACTGCTCGATCGAAGCGTTCCCGTGGTCGGTATCATGACCGAGGACCGCGTTCGAGAGAAGATGCTTTCAAATCTCATGGAGTCGAAGGCACGCGAAGCCCCGATAATCGTCGTCGCCAATATGGGTGATACCGAAGCAAAGAGCGTGGCCGATCACGTCTTTTGGGTTCCGAGGGTTCACGAGCTTCTCTCTCCGATCGTCAACGTTATCCCGCTGCAGTTGCTTGCCTACCACATCGCCGATATCGAGGGTAAAGACGTCGATCAGCCGCGCAACCTGGCCAAAACCGTCACCGTCGAGTAATCGGAGGCACTCGTGATTCGTTCCGACAAACGAGCGCCCGACGAGCTGCGGCCAGTCTCGATCGAACCCGGCTTCCTGAAATACGCTGAAGGCAGCGCGCTGATCAGCCTAGGTAACACGCGCGTCCTGTGCGCCGCCTCGGTTGAAGATCGCGTTCCGGCCTGGATGAAAGGACGCGGGCTCGGCTGGGTGACCGCCGAGTACGCAATGTTGCCGCGAGCCACCCAAGAGCGCACGCAGCGCGAATCCTCCAAAGGGCGGCTGGGCGGCCGAACGCACGAGATACAACGGATTATCGGGCGTGCTCTGCGCGCGGTAACCGATACCGCGAAGCTTGGCGAGCGGACCGTCTGGCTGGACTGCGACGTGATTCAGGCAGACGGTGGAACGCGGACCGCCGCGGTAACCGGAGCGTACGTAGCCCTCGAACTGGCGCTGCGTACGCGTTTCGATCCGGTCGAACGCGCGCGCTGGCCCCTGCAAGCGATGGTAGCGGCAATTAGCGTCGGGATTGTGGGCGGCCGTCCGTTGCTCGACCTCGCCTACGACGAGGATAGTGCGGCGTTGGTAGACATGAATGTGTTCATGACCGACGCCGGCCGTTTCGTCGAGCTGCAAGGCACCGCCGAAGCCGCGCCATTCGACCGGCGCGAGCTCGATGCGCTGCTGGCGCTGGCAGAGGGCGGCATTCGCCGGCTTTTTGAAGTGCAGCGCGCGGCGCTGGCCGCTTCGTCCGTTGATGCCCGCTGATCCGGCGCTGCGCGATCTGGTAACGCGCGTGGGGGCCTTCCATATTACGGACGCCTCGATGAAACGCGCGCAGCATGCGATCGAAACGGCTTTGGAAAAGGGCGACGTCGACGTTCCCACGCGGCAAGCCTATCATAACGCGGTGCGCCGCTATTTCGAGGGATTCGATCGGGAAGCGCGCGCTCACCTACGCGACGTGGACCGCCGCCTAGAACGTAGCAATCAAGTCGTCTTCAACCTCACCGCGGAGCGCGGGGTCGCGGTCAAGCGCATCGAGGCGACCCAGTCCGTGTTGAGCGCCCTGGCCGGCGTGGAGGCTTCGACGCCGTGAGGATTCTCGCTCGGGTCGGGCGGGCGACGAATGACTTTTTTGAATACGCCGGCGGCGTGACGTTGCTCACCACCGAGTCCCTGGGTTTTCTGATTCGCCTGCGCATCCGGGTCGCCGAGACGGTCTCGCAGTGCGCCTTGCTCGGCGTGCAGTCGCTGGTTATCGTCCTGCTGACGTCGCTCTTTACCGGCATGGTCATTTCGCTGGAGTCGGCGCAGCAAGCAGTCGCGTACGGCTTTTCGAGCTTCGTTGGCGGAGCGGTTGCGTACGGCGCCGTGCGCGAGCTCGGACCGATGCTCACGGCCGTCGTCGTGGCCGGACGCGTCGGTGCGGCGATCGCCGCCGAGATCGGCTCGATGGTCGTAACCGAACAGGTCGAGGCGTTGCGCTCGATGGGCTTGGAGCCGTCGCGATTCCTGGTCGTGCCGCGGCTGCTGGCGCTGCTCTTGATGCTGCCGCTGCTGACGATCTTCGCCGACGTCGTCTCGATTCTCGGCGGCGCGTGGATCGCGCGTGAGTACGCCCACATCCCGTACCACGAGTTCATGCATTCAGTCCGTCAGGCAATCGACTTTACCGACGTGGTCAAAGGCTTGATGAAGGCGTTCGTTTTTGCGACGATCATCGCCATGGTCGGCGCATACCAAGGTCTCTCGACTCGCGGCGGCGCGGCAGGAGTGGGGCAATCCACCACGTTTTCGGTCGTGCTGGCGATCATCTTGATTTTCATCTCCAACTTCGTGCTTTCGCTTCTGCTTTTCGGGAATAAATGAACTCGAACGGCCGTAGTCTCATCGCGCGAGTCGACGGCGTATCGCTGTCGTTCGGCGAGCGCATCGTGTTGAAGAACTGCAGCCTCGACATCGTCGAGGGGGCCATCACCTGCGTGATCGGGCTCTCGGGCGCCGGTAAATCGACGATTCTGCGGTTGCTCGACGGCTTGCTGCTGCCCAACGAAGGCCACGTCTACGTGCTCGGCCGCGATCTGTGCCACTTGTCGGAAGAGCAGATTAACGTGATGCGGCAAAAGATCGGCCTCTCGTTTCAGTTTGCGGCCCTGCTCGATAGCCTCAGCGTCGGCGACAACGTCGCCCTTCCGCTACGCGAGCACACGAAGCTCTCGCAGGCGGAGATCCGCCAAACCGTCTTCGATGCGCTCGATAGCGTGGGCTTGGCTCACGCCTACGACGATTTGCCGGCGGAGTTATCGGGCGGCATGCTCAAACGTGCGGGTTTTGCGCGCGCCATCGTTACCCGGCCGGCCTTGGTGCTCTACGACGAGCCCACGACCGGGCTCGATCCGATCGTGAGCAAGCTGATTACCGAGACGATTCTCAAACTGCGTTCGAAGCTCAACGGGACGGCGGTCGTGATCTCGCACGACCTGCCCTCGATCTTCATGATGGCCGACTATATCGCGATGCTTTTCGAGGGAGCGATCATCGCCTACGACACCGCGGACCGCATCCGCAACTCCCCCAACCCAATCGTTCAGCAGTTCCTCCAAGGCTCCGAGGCGGGGCCGATTCAGATATAGGGCTAATAAGGAGAAGTATGACGAAGCAGGCCCAGGTCGGTGCGTTCACAATTTTCGCGCTGCTCCTGCTCTTCGGAGTCTTTTATCTGGTGACCGATTTCGGTACTCGGCACAGCGGATATCGTATTGGGGTTCGCTTTGAGTCCGCGTCCGGGTTGACGCCGGGGGCTCAAGTCTTCTTTAGCGGTGTCGACGCGGGTGCGGTCGAGTCGGTGCAGCTCCTGCCGGATAACACGGTCGATGTGATCCTAGCCCTCAACCACGAGATCAACGTACCGGTCAACTCTCGCTTTCTCATCGAAGCGCCGCTCACCGGAAGCCCTGCCGTCGTGATCGTTCCGCCGAAGCAGAATCCGCCGATCGCGTTGCTCCCGCGCGAAGTCCTGCCGATCGACGAGCAGCCACGCGGCAATAATGCCGCGACCATCGGCGATCTGCTGGTCGAAGGTCAGGGAGAGATCAAGCGGCTCGACTCCGTAATGGCGCTCCTCGAAAAGCGTACGCCGCGCTTGTTGGACACGCTGCAATCGACGCTCGACAACGCCAACCAGTTGACGATCACCACCAGAGGTACGGTGCGGCAGCTTTCAAACGAGTTGCTGGCCTTCGGCGCAAACTTGCAAAGCAGTCTCACGACGGCCAGCACCAACGTCGAGCAACTCTCCGCGACGCTCAACACCGCCGCCGCCAGCGACTCCAAGAAGGTCGGAGTCCTGCTCGACCAGTTTGAGTCGACGTCCGTCGCGCTCAACCGCTCGATGGGCGCGCTTCAAGACATCGCAACCGACCCTCGCCTAAAAACAAATCTGTTGGCGACGACGCAGAGCATCGCGGACACGACGGCGACGATCGCCGCACTCACCAAAGACTTGCGAACGGTTACTGGAAATCCACAGACCCAGGCACAAGTGCGCAGCACGGTCGCAAATCTCGACGCGGTCATGCAGAAGGCAAACTCGCTCTTAGGGCAGCTTGGAGGGACGAGCAACGTGTACGGAGTTGACGCTGGGGCGACGCCGATCCCGGCCGTCCTGCCGAGCGTCTCCCCATATCCGGAGGCGCTTCCGAGCGGCGCCCCGCCCCAGGGCAATGGGATCTCTCCCGAGGCCCGCGCGCGGCTTCAAGGCCAACTCAACAAGCTGGCCAGCAATCTCATCGCCATTCAAGTGCGGCTGAGTGGGCTCTCGCCGCAACACAATCCAGGCTTAAATCCGGTGCTGACCAGCAGCCAAGGTCCGCTGGGGGACCTTAATCTCGTGATTCTCCCCCACGGCAGTACCAGCATCGTCGCAGGCGCCAATGCAATTGGAAACAATACGACGTGGAACGCGCTGCTCGAGGCCAACAAGGGCGACTTTCACATCGGCGGCGGCGTCCTCTACTCGCAAATGGGCTTGCTCGGGCAGTATCAGCCGTTGCACGGCTTCGGCCTCGAAACGCGCATTTACGACCTCACCTACCCCATGATCGACGTGTACGGCAATTTGAAGATCGCCCCCGGCGCGCAGCTCTTCTTCGGGCAGCGCGACATCACGCACGCCTCGCGGCGAAATACGTTCGGCCTGCAGTACCAGTTCTAGTGAATATCGGGATCATCGGCGCCGGCGCGATGGGGACCCTCTTCGGGTTTCATCTCGCCGGGCGTTGCAACGTGACGATCCTCGACGACAATGCGGAGGTCGCTCGCGCCGTCGAACGCAACGGCCTGCGGGTTGATGACGAGCCCGCGCGCTTCGTCGCGATCGCGGACCGGCCGCGCGATTTATACGGCTCGCAGATGCTCTTTCTGTTCGTCAAAGCGGTGGATACGCTGCGCGCGCTGCGCGCTTTTGCCGGCGAGCTCGATCCTACCGCCCCCGTGATCTCGCTGCAGAACGGAGTGGGCAACGAAGATGCCATCAAGACCGCGCTGGGAGGGGCGGTTCCGGTGATCTTAGGCATCACCACCGAGTCGTCGCAGACGATCGAGCCCGGGCACGCCCACAGCTCCCAGGCGGGCAATACGATCATCGGATCGACGACCGCGTCGTCCACGATCGCTCGCACCGTTACCGAACTGCTCAACAGCAGCGGTCTGCGCGCGACGGTGGTCTACGATATCCGGCCGCACCTTTGGGGAAAGCTCGTCGTCAACGCTTCGATCAACGCGTTATCCGCGATTCTCGATTGCGACGCCGGAGATATTCCCAAGGATCCCAACGCGGCGCACCTGGCCGAAGCACTTGCCGAAGAGACGGCCGGCGTCGCCGCGGCGCTGAAGATCAATCTTCCGTTCGTCAATCCATGGCAGTACGTCACCGAAGTCGTCGCACTCGGTGCCGATTCGAAGAGTTCGATGGCTTACGATCTGGCGTCGGGTCATCCTAGCGAGATCGATCACATCAACGGAGCCGTCGCAGCGTTCGGACGCCGGACCGCGACGCCGACGCCCTACAACGATGCGATGGTTCGACTGATCAAAGCGCGAGAGGCCCTTCTGGCGCGCTCACGCCTGCGGCTGCAAACGTAAGAGCTGGATTCCGCCCGAACCCGTCTCGACGTCGATGCTGCGCGGGTCTCCGCCGTTGACGCTGCCATCGATGGTCTCGGATCGACCGCTTGAGACGCCGTGTAGGCCGAAATCGGTAAAGAGCGCGCCATCGCCGGTATGCAAGTGCACCGTGAATCTGACGTCGGCGCGCACCCGCAGTTGTACGTCACCGCTCTGCGTCGAGAAATGCAGCGTCCCCGGCCAGTCACTCGCACCCATCGTCACCAATAGATTTCCGCGGCCTACCGTGGCTTGCGCGTAACCCGGCAGCATGAGCGTGACGTTGCCGTTTCGCGCTACGATACGCGCATTGCCCGTGATGTCCGTGACGCCTACGTCCCCGCGCTGCGAGTCCACGACGAGGTCGACGCGATCGGGCACGCGGACCAGCAGGGCCGCCAGCGGACTTGGCGCGATTATCAGAAGGCCGCGCGCCGCCGGCCGCAACCGTGGCGGCGGTGGGTCGCCACCCTTCGGAAGCGCCGTTGCCGCGACGGTGAAAAGGTCGCGGCGCTGCCGGGCTTCGGGCGCGAACGCATTGAACTGCGCGCCGGCGACTCGCACCGTAAGGGTGTTCCCGGGCTTGAGAACTCCGACGGTGCTGACGTAGGGAGACGCGGCGTTGCACGCGCTCAGTCCAAGAGCGACAAGCAGAAGGAGAAGAAGGCGCCAGCTCACGTTGACCGCTCTTCGCTGCGCCAGTAGTGGTATACTGGCATAAATGAAACCCATGATGTATTGCGCGCTCGCGTGGTCGCTCGTCCTGGCCGGCTGCGGCGGGTCCGCCCCGCTCTCACCCGGTGCGCCGTTGGCCCAGGGCAGCCATTCCCTTACTTCGTCGCGTTGGATTCCCACCGCCGGCGAGAGCTACCAAATTCAGTACGACGGAAAACTGGACCTCAGCGTCAACGCCCAGATCTACGACCTGGACATGTTCGACACGAAAGCGTCAGTCGTCAGCGAGCTCCACGGAATGAATCGCAAGGTGATGTGCTATATCTCGGTCGGTACGTGGGAGAACTGGCGGCCGGATGCAAAGGAATTCCCCAAGAGCGTTCTGGGGCACAAGGACGGGCATTGGAAGGGTGAGCGCTGGCTCGACATTCGGCAAACGTCGGTCCTCGAGCCGATCATGGCCGCACGCCTGGCGCTCTGCAAGAAGAAGGGCTTCGACGGCGTCGATCCCGACAATCTCGACGGCTACGAAAATAAGACCGGGTTCAAGATCTCGTACGCGCAGCAGCTTACCTACGATACGTGGGTCGCACGGGAAGCCCACAAGCTCGGCCTGACCGCCGACGAAAAGGGCGACAACGATCAGGTGTCCGATCTCTCAAAGGTCTTCGACTACGCGGTCACCGAGCAGTGCTGGGTGCAGCACTGGTGTAACGAGTTCTCCGTCTACACCGCCCGTAACGCCCTCGTCGTGGACGTGGAATACGGCGTCCCTCCCGCCACCTTTACCTCTAAGACGTGCGCCGATACCGCCAAATACGCCGAAAACGCGATCCTCAAGCACCTCAGCCTCAACGCTTGGATCGTCACCTGTCCGTAGCCTTGGCGTAGGTCCCGCCGTGCCGCCGCGGCGAAGGAGTGGGCGCTATGATGAAATACTTCTCGTGCCTCGCGCTCGTTGCGCTGCTTCTTCCGGCTTGCAGCTCCGCCGCCAACAACGCGGCGAGCGATAACTCGGCCGCCGCCTCGTCGGACAACGCTGCCGCCTCCTCGGACAACGCTGCCGCATCGCCCGCCGACAGCGCGGACCCGCTGGCGATGTATAT
>JBEKRW010000037.1:0-14335 GCA_049517595.1 Candidatus Cybelea sp.
GGATTCTTCGAGAGATCACTGGCCCGATAAATATTGACGTCCTCTTGATCAAGATCGGCTTCAAAAACCAAGGACCCCTTCGTTGAATAACTTGGCCGAGTCGAACCCAACGGACGCTCGCGGACTGGGCCGATTGCAAAAGGTCTGCCCATTCCGGCGAGTCCTTGGGTGGGCCCCGCGGGAGAGCCGGAAGAACCCGCTCCACCGCATCCAGCGAGCATTGCAACCGCCACGCAAACGCATAGCTCGTAGCGGTTGAGGTTTGAAATCCTCATATGCTCTGCCTCCTGAAGCATGAAACGCTTCAACGGCTGCCATTGTTCGGCGCAGTGCGCTCGGCAACCTTGGCCCACGGCTCGCGATCGCGAGGTCCGCTTCGAATTTATAGGCTTAGTGACGTGACCTTGCTCGCGTCCCGGCGCGTTGGGCGCGCTACAATTCCCGGGCTTCAATCCTGACCGGCGCACCTCGCGCGGCGACCAATCCGGTGAATGCGTTGCTCAACTATACGTACGCACTTCTTGAATCGGAAGCACGCCTCGCGCTGCTCGCGGCGGGTCTCGATTTAACGCTAGTCGCCCTGCACGGGGACCAGCGCAATCGCGATTCGTTTGCGCTCGATACGATGGAACCCGTCAGGCCGGACGTAGACGCGTTTCTGCTCGATCTCTTGGAAGATCGAGTCTTCACCTCGCGCGACTTCGTCGAACTTTCGAATGGAGTCTGTCGAGTTGCCGCACCATTGAGTCACGAACTCGCACTAACGCTCCCGCATTGGCGCGAATGCTTGCGGCCGATCGCGGCTAGCCTCGCGCAGACGTTCCGCGAATCGCTGGCCCAGGGATGCGCAGCCCCTCGCACTCTCGCAGCTAAATCCGGGAATAAGCGGCGTAGCGTTCCCAGCGCCGAGCGATCGCCGCTGCTCGCAACGCCTCGCAAAGCCTCGCAGCCGCAGCCGTATGCAACGCGGAAATGGCGCACGCCGCCCGTTGAAGCTCGGCCGAGCACGCCAACCGCGTGCGCGCTATGCGGCGAGCCGGTCCTCAAGCGCAGGCGTCGGCATTGCGAGGCTTGCATGCCCAAAGCCCGGCGCGAGCATGGGCTTCGCGCGATCGAAGCCGCACGCAAAACGCTCGCAGCGCAGACCGCAGCCGGCAACGATCCACGGCGCAGCCCCGTCGTCAACGCCGCGCGAGGCGAGGCGATCAGCGAGGGGCATCGCCGCAATCGCCGCTGGGCGCGCGAGCATCCGGGCCAACGCGACGAGGACGGGTTCAAGCGCGAGATCGCGCCGAAACTCGACGGCTTCTCGCTCAAGGAGATCGCGGCGGCGACCGGCTTGTCGCTCGCGGCGTGCTCGCGTATTCGCGCAGGTGTAAAGGTGCCGCATCCGCGACACTGGGGGGCTCTGCTGAGCATGCTCGGCGGGGTGGCAAGCTCGTAGCACGAAGGTCAGCCCATGGCCATGCAGGCAGAGCCGGGACACTCGGCTCGCCCGACCGGTACGGTCACGTTTCTGTTTTCGGATATCGAAGGCAGCACTTCACGATGGGAAAATGCGCCCGAAGCGATGGAAGCTGCATTAGCTCGCCATGACGTGCTGCTGCGCAGTGCAATCGAAGCTCATGCCGGGTATGTCTTCAAGACCGTCGGTGACGAATTCTGCGCGGCCTTTCAAACCGCCGCCGATGCCATCGCTGCGGCGCTGGACGCGCAACTCGCGCTGGCGGCTGAAGACTTCTCGGCGGTCGAAGGATTGCGCGTGCGTATGGCGCTGCACACCGGCCACAGCGCCGAGCGCGACGGCGACTACTTCGGCCCAACGGTCAATCGCGTGGCGCGATTACTCGCCGTCGGCAACGGCGGACAGGTGCTCCTCTCGGGCGCTTGCGTGGAACTAGTCCAAGGCGAGCTGCCCGCACAGTGCAGTCTGCGCGATCTCGGCGAGCACCGGCTCAAAGATCTTGCGCAACCCGAACGTATCCACGAACTGCTTGCGCCCGATCTGCTCGCCGACTTCCCGCCGCTGCGTTCGCTGGAACATCTCTCGAACAATCTGCCGGCGCAGGTTTCGTCATTCGTCGGTCGCGAGGCGGAGTTGCGCGAGATCGAAACGCTGATTGAGCAGCATCGCTTAGTCACGCTCGTCGGCCCGGGCGGCGTGGGCAAGTCGCGCCTTTCCTTACACGTCGCCGCCGATCGTATTGACGATTTCCGCGACGGCGTATGGTTCGTCGAACTCGCACCACTTTCGCAAAGCGAGTACATTCCCACCACGGTCGCGTCAGCGTTGGGCGTCAGGCTCCCGCCCGAAGGTGATCTGGTCGAAACTCTCGCGCGCGCGCTCAAGAGCAAAGAGCTGCTGCTGATCTTCGACAACTGCGAACACTTGGTCGAGGCGGCGGCGCACGTGATTTCCACGATCCTGCACGCTGCGCCGAAGGTTAGCGTGCTGGCATCGAGCCGGGAAGCTTTGGGAGTTACCGGTGAAGCGATCTATCAGGTGCCAACGCTCGACATTCCGACCGGCAGTGCGCTCTTCGCCGAACGCGCACGGGCAGCGAGCTCCACGTTCGTCCTCACTGATGAGAACGCGCCAAGCGTAGCCGAAATCTGCATGCGGCTCGATGGCATTCCGCTGGCGATTGAGCTGGCCGCCGCGCGAGTGAAGGCGTTAAGTATTCCCAACCTCGCGCAACGGCTCAACGAACGCTTTCGCATTCTCACTGGCGGGGGCCGCGACGTGCTCCCGCGCCAGCAGACGCTGCGCGCAACGATTGACTGGAGCTTCGATCTGCTCACGCCGCAAGAACAGATGCTGTTCAGTCGTATCGGAATTTTTGCGGGCGGCTTCAGTCTGGATGCCGCGACGAACGTCAGCGGCGGTGAGGGTCTCGATGAAATCGAGATCTTGGATTTACTCGCGTCGCTGACCGATAAGTCGCTGGTGGTCGCCGATACCAGTGGCGAACACGAACGCTATCGGCTGCTTGAATCCACTGCCGCCTATGCGCTAGAGAAGCTCACAGCAGCGGGGGAACACGAGCGCCTGTCTCGCCGGCACGCCGAGTATTTTCGTGACCTCGCGCTTGCCGCCGAAGACCGCAGGGGATGGGGTTCGGAATTCGCGTGGGTTGCCGGCATGGAGCTTGAGCTCGACAACTTGCGAGCGGCTTTGGCGTGGGCACTCACGCAGGGCAACGACGCCGCGCTGGGCGGAGCCATCGCCGGGGCACTGTCAGGACTTTGGATAAGTAGCACCGGCCTGGCCATCGAAGGTCGCGACTGGACAGGCCTTGCGCTCGAGCGCCTGAGCGATGCCGAACACCCGCGCATCACAGCCCAGCTGTGGTTGACGCTCAGCGCTGTTTTCCCGCAGCGCAGACACGACGCTGCCGAACGGGCGATGCGGCTGTATGCCTCCGTGGACGATGCGCGAGGAACCGCCTCTGCGCAGCTCCGCCTGGGAAGGGCACTTTTTGAGATGGGCCGACTCGATGAGGCCCAGGTGATTACCGACCTGGGACTGGCGGCGTGCGCGAACGGGGATGCTGTGAACCTCGCAAGCGGCCTACAGGTGCTCACGGTCATCGCGCTGGGTCGCGGCGACGTCCACGGTGCACGCGAGCTTAGCGCGCGGGCGCTCGCGGCCTACAAGGCGCTGGGGGACGAGGGCGGGATCGCTAACGTGCTCGGCATTGTGGCGGAGCAAGAATTTGCTGACGGGCGCCCCGAGCGGGCGTTGCGCGTTGCGAGCGAGGCGCTCGACATCTACGTGCGCGGGAAGAACGCATCCGGCATCGCCATGTGCCACCTGAACGGCGCTGCATATCGCATCGCTCTTGGCGATCTCAGCGCAGCCGGCGAATCGGCGCGCGAGGGGTTGCGCGTGGCATGGCAAGAACGCTACGAGCTACCGATCCTCAATGCGCTGCAGCATCTCGCGCTGCTGTCGACGTTAGACGGCGACGCACGCCGTGGCGCGCGGCTGCGCGGTTACGTAGACAGAGAAACGACCGCACCCGGAATGCAACGCACACCGACGGAGCAATGGGGCTACGACAAGCTTGTGGCGGCGTTGCGCGAGCAGTTGAGCGAAGCCGAGATTTCACAGCTCGCTGCTGACGGTGCGACGTGGTCTGAAAATCAGGCCATCGAGGAAGCGCTGAAAGTTTAGCCCCCACCGCCTGATGCCGCGCTCTCCGCGCTAGCGTAGCGACATAGACGGCTCGCGGCTGCGCAGCCCGGCGCCGATCGGCGTTGCGCATTGCGGCCTCGCAGCATGGAGACTTTCGCCTCGCAGCGTGCTCGCAGGCTCGGAGCGTTAGACTTTCGGATGCTTGGCGCTTAGATTGTTGCGCCGCGATCGCAGCCGCCTGGCTCGAAGCACCTAGCCGGCTCGGCGGAGGGGGGTCCGTTTTGCTCGGCCTAACTCCTTGTATAATCCACGTAGGGCAGGTCACGCTGCTTGGCTCCTTGGGTTGAGAACCCCGCGGGATAGATAGGCGGCCTGCCCATTGCGTCCCAGAGAGATCGGACGGTATCGTGGGCGCCGCATCGTCGGTCAGCTCGAATGCATAAGGTCGATCGAGAAGGACGCCGTCATTGGAGGAACGCTCGATGGCATCATTCCTGGGAATCGACTTGTCGAAGGACACGTTTCACGCATACCTGCTGAGCGGTAGCGCTGGGGCGAAGAAAGTGTTCCCAAACGCACCAAAGGGATACGCGCAGCTGACGATCTGGCTGAAGAATCGTCATGCCGCAGATCCACACGTCTGCATGGAGGCGACTGGTGCGTATTGGGAGGCACTGGCGTTGTATCTGCACGGTCTCGAGCACCGAGTGAGCGTGGTCAATCCGGCTCGCATCAAAGCATGCGCGCAGAGCGAGCTGCTCCGTACCAAGACCGACGCGGTCGATGCTGCGCTCATCGCTCGTTTCTGTAAAAGCCAAAGCCCTGAGGCGTGGGTTCCGCCGGCGCCGGAAATCCGTGTCCTACAGGCTCTTATGCGCCATTATGAACATCTCAAGACGACCCGAGCGCAACAATCAGTCTACGCACAATCCTCGGATCAGGCGGTCGTCAGCGCTTCGGTACGCGAAATCATCGTCACACTCGACGAGCAAATCGCGCAAGTCGAGCGCAAGATTCGCCAGCACTTCGACGACTATCCTGACCTCAAGCGCCGGCGCGACTTGCTGACGTCAGTTCCCGGAATCGGTGAGACAACCGCCGCGACGATTCTTTCTGAGATTCCACATATCGATCACTTCGAGTCGGCTGAGGTCATAGCAGCATTTGCGGGGCTGTCGCCACGGGATCGGCAGTCGGGAACGTCCATTCACGGGCGTCCGCGGCTGTGCAAGACCGGCAACTCTCGCCTTCGCAAGGCGCTCTACATGCCGGCCATGGTGGCTCTTCGCTTCAATCCAGCTCTCCGGATCTTCGCCGACCGGCTGTCTTCTGCGGGGAAGCACAAGCTACTCATCATCGGCGCCGTCATGCGCAAGCTCTTGGTTCTCGCCTACGGCATTCTTCGGTCTGGCGTTCCTTTTGATGCAAATTACGCTTGACGCCGAATACGGTATCTATCCCTTTATGCAGCGGTGCGGGATAAGAGTTAGGCCGAGCAAAACGGACCCCCCTCCCCAGGCCGCTCGGCTCCAAGCGATCGAAGTCGCCGCGATCCACGCCGCAACGCGTTAAGCGCCGCGATCTAAGCTGCGGGGCCGCTGCGAGCTAAGCCGCTGCGAGGCATGCTCAACTGTATTGCGACCTACGCGCGCCGATCTAGGCTTGCAAAGCCCTAAGGCCTGCAACCTAAATCAAGCCCCGAAACCTGCCCCGACAGACGAACTAACGTCGCAATCGGGGTTGGCCTGGGCGATCGTTTCAGCGAAGTCTTCGCCTCTGCCCCTCCGCACGGCTTGAGCGCCGCTCCCGTAACCGTACTTCCAATCGGGAGGTTGGTCACGAGCGTACCGCTGGGATAGTCGTACACGCCGACCGTATCTTTGGAGCATGCTTCGGGGACATAAATTTTGTTTTCTGCTTTGTTGATCGTGGGGCGGTCAGGGCACGGGACCGAAATCGTCGACGACGGCGAGGTTTGTCCGAGCGGATAAGTGAGGATTTCATTGCTGTCAGGGTCCGACACGATGAGATCGTGGTCGGCGACGATCACGCCGCCGAGCCTGCCAACGAGGCCGGTCAGGCCGAGATTCTTGCCCGCTCTCGTCGCGGTGGTGAATTCCACAACGGCCGGCGTGTAGTAGTTGGAGCCGGCGCTCCCACCATCGGCGTAGACGTCGTTAGACGAAGTCACCGCGACGCCGGCCACTCGGGTGAGGCTCGGGTTGGTTAACCGCAGCGTTGGTGACTTAGCACCAGGCCGGTAGACATCGACGCCCCCGGCTTCGTCGCCGACATAGACGTACCCGTTGCTTCCGACGGCAACGTCGAGGGGGGAATCGGGCACATTCAACGTCAGCGAAGGGACCTTCCCCCGCGGCCGGTAGACGGTGACCGCGTTTGAGTCAAGATCTGCGACGTAAAGGTTGCCCTCCGTGTCAATGGCGAGTCCTTGGGGCTTGTCAATCCCATCGGTGATTTGTCCGTCCGGCGAATATTTCGGCAACGAAAAGACGTCGACGAGTCCTGCTGATGACTGCGACGGCTCCGAGACGTACAGAAGGCCCGTTTTCGTCTTCTTCCTGTCCGGCGACATCCAACCGCGCAGCGTAGAAATATGTGATGGTTGCGTCCGACTAGCAGGCGCGGGAGTTACGCCCGTCAGCGCGTTGCTCGAAGAGCACGCGGTGACCGCAATCCCTAGAACGCAAGCCGTACCTAATAACCGTAAGCTTTGCATATAATCTCTCTATCGGATGAGAGTTTTAGGTCTCGAAGGGCTCTGCTCCAGTGAGCAAACGTTCAGCGTCCGCCTTCGAATTCTTTTTCCCTAGCTTTCGACGGGAGCGGTATCATAGCTCAAGTACGTCGGTGGCTTTCGGCGATGGCGATCCGCGGCCGAAGCGTTCTCCCAGCGCACGGTGCTGCCCCCGATGTCGGTAAACAGAAACGCTACCGTGCCGGTCCGACGCGCGAAGACCGGCGGGCCTGAATCGAGCTGGCTCGCCATGGGTTCCGCGTTTCGGTTTTAGCGGCGTTCCCCTCCGCCACGCATCCGCATCAGCGCCTGCCAATGCCTTGGATGTGGCAGTTCGTCCCAGCGCGGATGCGCGAGCAGGCCGCGAGCGATAGGCCCGTGGCCTCCGCTAAAATGAAGAGCTTGGGACCTAATCGCCACGCCTTAGCCATCGGCGCGGCCGCCGCGTTGCTCGCAGGATACGGCGCATCGCAGCCGCCGATCGGCGCTCCGGGCGCGATACCGCAGAGCTTGGCGATCGCAACGCACGCCGATAGCGGCAAGTCGTGGATGGCTGCAGGTTACGGCAAGAAGGATCTACTCTACGTGTCGGCTGGTAGCGATGTCTACGTGCTCGTTTATCCCAAGGGGAAACTCGTTGGGACTCTTACGGGGCTTAGCTATCCCAGGGGTCTTTGCTCGGATACACGCGGAAATGTCTGGATTACCACCGATGAAGGAACGTACGGAACAGGTACTTTGGTGGATTCTCTCACGGTGGCACGACACCAATTGCGACGCTTGCCTGACCCTTATGGGGTCCCCGATGCTTGTGCATCCGATCCCAAAGGGGGCGACCTTGCTGCTGCGAACGCGTGCGATGAGTCGAGTTGCGGCGGAGGCAACGGCAACGTTGTCCTATATGCTGGCGGTAGCGGCCCGCCAGGCAAAATGCTGACCCCGGTCTGGGGTACATATGACATCACCTACGACAGTTCGGGCGATATCTTTATCGCCGGCTATGAAGACACTCAGGACCATCGACTTGCATGGCTTCCGAACGGCAGCTCATACTTTCAAAATTTCAACCTGAAACCGCAGAACACGTCTGCACGTGGCGTCGAGTGGGATGGAACGTACTTGCTCATTGGCCAGGGTCCGCACTTTCACCGATTCAAGTTGGTCGATGGATACGGAGTTCGCGTCGAGACGGTTCCCGCATCTATTAATGATCTAGACTATCTGGTTCTGGGAGATCGTCTCATAACAGGTGGAGGAAGTGAGGTAGAGGTTTATCGCTATCCCACGGGAGCAACTCCGATCAAGACGATTAATTTGCCAGGCAACAACATTGCCGGGTTGACGGTCAGCGTCGTGCAGTCGCAATAACCGTGCCCGTCTGCACACCTTTGTGATCGCGAGGCCGCGTTTTGCTGAGCGGGCACCGCTGCCATGGGAACTCAGCGTGGAAGCCGAACGGTCCAGAACCACCGATTCGTTCAAACACACGGAGCAAGGCAAAATGAGGATTTCAAGACCGAGCCGATACGCGGTTAGTTGCGCGGTAGTTTCGTTGCTCGCTCGGTGCGGGGGATCGCAGCCGCCGATCGGCGCGCCGGGCGCGATGCCGAAAAGTCTCGCAATGGCTCAGCCCTTTCGGCATCCTAGATTATCGGTAGCGCGGCGAACCAGCACCGATGGCATCTTTCCGATGACCCGATTAGTCCCCATAAACGGCACGCTGTACGGCACGACCTCATGGGGCGGCGCCTATTGTCCTACACGCAGCCGTGGCGGCTGCGGGACCGTGTTCAGCATCACGACACGCGGTACAGAAACGGTGTTGCACAGTTTCGGCAAAGGGTCTGACGGTATCGGGCCGTCAAGTATGATCTTCGTCGGCGACGGGCTCTATGGTACCGCCTTGAGCGGCGGCGCTCACGGCAATGGCGTCGTGTTTAGCATTACAACAAGCGGCGAGGAGCACGTGATGCACAGTTTCGGTAAGCCACCCGACGGAAATGAGCCCACCGGACTTACCAACGTCCACGGAACGCTGTACGGTACGACATACGCCGGTGGCGCTTACGGCTTTGGAACCGTCTTCAGCGTCACGAAGAGCGGCGTGGAGCAGGTGGTACACAGCTTTGGGCAAGGGTGCAACAGCAGGTATTGCGAGGCCGGCTATAAACCGTACGGACGCCTGATTGAAGTCGGCAGCCGGCTGTACGGCACCACGTGGAGCGGCGGAGCGAAGAATGACGGAGTCGTGTTCAGCATGAGCATGACTGGGCAAACAAAAGACCTTTACAGCTTCATCGACGAGGGTCCCAGCGGTGATTCCGCAGGGGCAAATGGCGGCCTGGTCGACCTCGGTGGTGTGCTCTACGGTACGACGTACGCGGGAGGATATAAAACCGACCAGGGAACGGTGTTCAGCGTCACCAGCAATGGCACCGGGAAAGTGTTGCACAACTTCGACGCAGAATGCGGCAGACGCGTCGATGGCGCTCGCCCGGCAGCGCCCCTGATGGATGTCAACGGCACGCTCTACGGCACGACAACTGCCGGAGGCAAATACGGAAGCACCTACTATTGTGATGGTTCCGGCACCGTGTTCAGTGTTACCCCGAGCGGCAGAGTGAAGGTGTTGTACAGCTTCGGTTCTACGAGCGGCGACGGCTCATATCCACTCGCGGAGCTAACTAGGCTGAACGGCAAACTCTACGGCACGACGTATTATGGAGGCGCCTGCAACGATGGCACCGTCTTCAGCATCACCCTAAGCGGCAAAGAAAAGGTGCTACACAGCTTTTGTTGAGACGGACGCCATTTAACGAACGCCAGTCGATCAAACTGACCGCTGCCATTCGTATCTCGTTACCCTGGCCGCCTCGCCCACGCGCCTCTGCTCCTTTGCACGGCTTCGCGAAAGCAGGGCCGTGTTTGCTTAGCGGGCTTTGCGGCATTGCGGGCATTGCAGCGTAGATCGGCGTTGGCCGCGCCAGCATAGCGGCATGGATCGCTTAGCGGCATAGCCCCGACCTCGATTGCTGAAGGATGAATTGAGGCAAGGCTCGTCACAAAGGAGTCTCCGAAAGTGTTTCGACCCGCGTGCGATATAGCTTAGGTGCAGTCACTTTGATCTTCGCGTTCGGCGCGTGGCCGACGCTATTATCGTGCGGACCAGAGTCAGACCACAGCAACATAACGCGAATCGAGTTTTCGCGACAAGGGCTCACGCAGCCGCTTACGAAGTCAGATGGTGTAACTGTCGCCAGCGGATGCGGATTTTACGCAGATTCAACGCCGAATGCCGCGAAGCTGTGGGGAGTATTTTGCCATCCTAAAGCGAATGGATCGCTAACTGGCGGCGCTTACGTATTCGACACGCCAACAAAGGCCCCAGCCGAAATCTTCAAGAGTCTCGTGCTGGTCCTTCGAAATGCGAACGCACTTGACCTAAACGCTCCTGCAAGCAGTTCAGAAAGCCATGCCGCTGACACTGACAACTACGTTATCGCCATCGACAGTAGCGGCACCACAAAGAAGTTTAAGGTGGATGCGAGCGCTAGCCGGAGACTCAGTCCTGCGGAGTCCGCAATTATCAACTTGTTCACACAGTTGCAAAGCGTGATACAGGGTCAAATGACCGTCTGCTGCGCGGTCTAATCGCGCGCCGCGCCCTAAGGCACGGGCCGGAAACCCGTTACCCAGCCCCCCCCCCGGCGCCTCTGCCCCTCAGCACGGCTTCGCGCAAGCGAGGCCGTTGTGCATTGCGGTTTAGATCGATGCGCGAAGCTCGCATCACAGCTTCATGGCGCCCCGCAGCGCAGCGGCTAGGCCTCGTAGCAGCCTCACAACTTAGAGCGCGGGCGCTTAACGCGTTGCGGCTTGGATCGCACGGAGGATTGGACCGCGACGAGCTTTGCCGATCGGCAGCTCAGCGGAGGGGGTTCCGTTTTGCTCGGCCTAACTCTTATCCCTTTATGCAGCGGTGCGGGATAGGGGTTGGCGAAGCCAAGACGAGACACCCCGGCAGCCAGGCTCCAGGCCGAGCTCAGCTGCGAGAATCCAAGCCGCCGCGATCCCAGCGGCAACGCGTTAAGCGCCGCGATCTAAGCTGCGAGGCAGCTGCGAGATAAGCCGCCGCGCTGCGAGGCGTGCAAAGCTTGCGATGCGAGCGACGCGCCGATCTAGCCTGCTGAGCGGCTCACAAACCGGCCTCGCTTTCGCGAACCCGTGCAGAGGCGCGGGCGAGGATACAAAAGGACGCTGTTAATCGAAACCTGAAGCCTCAGAGGGTGCTTCGCATGTTCCTGTCTGTTTTAAGCGCTGGGCTTGCTGCATGTATTCCGCTGGCCAAAACGCTGGCGAATACGCAGACATCGCGAATTTATGTCGTAGCGTATCCTTGCCCAACAAGCGCCGACGCAGTCGGACAGCCTGGAGCGCCTACGGTCACTCTTTACGACCAAGCGTTTTACGGCGACACCGGAAATCCGGTGGCAATTAAGCCTTCCCTAACGGTTACCAGGTCAGCGCCCGAGGAGATAGATTTCTATTTCGATCAGCGTTCCGGTAGCTACGATGCCTTCATTCATTTAGCGACCCAAGATTCGAAGAGCTTCTGCGGCCGAAATGGGCCTTTGGCCGCTATACCAGGCAAGGATCGCCACATCTTCGTAGCTGCCAATTCCACAGTCACAGATTGGCACGCTCCGGCGGCAATCGCAGGAACGCTTCCAATTGCTGGCGTTAGCATTTGGGTGTTGCAATATGACCGGCGAATGAGCTGCGGCGACGACATTAGATCATTTGACCCCAATACGTTCAAGCTTACGAATGGGCCAGGCATCAGCGGAACCACCATTGATGATGGTGCATACTATGGAAACTTTCACGCTTACGGCAACCAAGATCATAAGCTCGCCCTACAATTGACCGGAGCTCTGTTCTCGCATGCCACTGTCCTTCTAACGGTGCTCCCTGACACAAAGCCTCATAAGCCACCCTTTATTAGAAAAGACATAACGGAGGCTATCCTGCACGCAGCTATGGCAACTACGCATGGCGAGAAGTTGATTTGCATCCGGGGATTCTGAACAGAACAATAGGCGCTACTTTTTCATGCACAGCCTTAACACGACGCGGCCTGGGCGACAGTTAGAGGCGGGCTCTAGGTTTTTAGGCGCGTTCGTGGAACATAGAGATTGTGCCAGGGTTCGTAGCGCCAGATAAGGATAAAGACTCCTTTACGTGCCCACATTGCAACGTGCTGGCCGCGCAAACGGATTTTCCGGTAAAGGTCTCAAAGTGGAGCTGACCCGGTTTCGTGGAGTCTTTCCGCTTTGCGGAGAAGGACCCCACCATGGCAAAAAACCGAGCCTATCCCCCGGAGTTTCGGGCTAAGATCATAGAGCTGGCTCGCTCAGGCAAGAGCGTGAGTTCGATCGCTCAAGAGTACGACGTCGCTCGCCTCACGATTACCAGCTGGTTGAAGCAAGACGATCTCGACGCCGGCCGTCGATCAGACGGCTTAACCACCGCGGAGAGCGCGGAAGTCGCCAAGTTGCGCAAGAAGGTACGTGAGCTCGAGATCGAGCGAGACATTTTAAAAAAAGCCGCAGCGTGGTTCGCTCGCGAGACCGATTCGGTGCCCGCAAAGTCTTCGAATTCGTGAGAGCGCATCATGCTGTCTGGCCTGTCGCAACGCAGTGCCGTGTGCTGAACGTCTCGGTCAGCGGGTACTACGCGTGGCTCAAGCGACCGCCGTGCGAGCACGCGCAAGCGGATGTCGCGCTTGGCGATGCGCTGGAAGTATATTTCGAACGTTCGCGCTGCACGTACGGTCGACCGCGCCTCATCGACGACGTGCGTGATTCAGGGATCCGGACCAGCGGAAAGCGCTTAGCCCGCCTGATGCGAGAGCGCCATATCCATGGGGCAAGTCGTCGCAAAGGCTTCAAGACCACGGTTCGCAGCGCCGACGCCCGACCCGCACCCGATCTGGTCGATCGCAAGTTCTCCGCCGACGCAGCGGACAAGTTGTGGGTCGCCGACATCACGTACGTGCCGACTTGGAGCGGTTTCATGTTCTTAGCCGTCGTGCTTGACGTCTTCAGCCGCCGCGTCGTTGGTTGGGCGATGGCCACGCATTTACGTACGTCGCTCGTGCTCGACGCGCTCGACATGGCGATCTATCAACGAAAGCCCAAAGAGGTGATTCATCATTCCGACCAGGGCTGCCAATACACCTCGATCGCGTTTGGGCGGCGCTGCCAAGAAGCCGGCGTTCGACCGTCGATGGGATCGGTGGGCGATTGTTATGATAACGCGATGTGCGAGAGCTTCAACGCAACTTTAGAGTGCGAGCTGCTCGATCGGCATCGGTTCAAAGCGCAACGTGAAGCTGCGCTCGCGGTCTTCGACTTCATCGAAGGATGGTACAACCCGCATCGGCGCCACACCTCGATTGGAAACATCTCACCCGTAGAATATGAGCGGCGGAGTCCAGCCGCCTGATGTATAATCTCAAACCGTCCGCGAAAGCGGATCAGCTCCAGGATTCTACATATCAGTCGTTCGCCGATGCGCCCGGTGAGCACCTTGACGTACAGCGGATCGAAACACAGCTTGTCTCGCTCGACGACGCTACGCAAGATGTGGTGGAGCTTGTCGATCGCGAAATCGCTCACCATGATCCTAGGGGCTCAGCAGCGGGGTGCAACGTTTTCTCAGCTCGATGGGGCGATTGAAATGGTAACGACGTTGACAAGCGATTATACGCGCATGATCACGGGTAGAGCCAATCTCTCAATGGTACCGCTCGACATGACACACGCGCTCGACCTCTTCAAGATTCCATGGATCGACAAGGACAAGCCATTTAGCATCGCTCCCGGCGACCTCTAAGGTGCTGACCATCACGATCCGCCCTTCAATCCGTAGCCGAGGCGGCTGAGCGGCCTGCGCCGAACTAGTTCAACCGCCGATCCGTTCAAGGCTTCAGGAGGCAAGGCAAAGTGAGGATTCCACATTTTGGCCGCCGCGCGCTTACGAGCTGCGTGTCCGCGGCAATGCTGGCAGGCTGCGGTGGATCGCAGCCGCCGATCGGCGCGTCGGGCGCGATGCCGATGACCAGGGTTGCGGCCGAACGCCGCGATGCGAACCCCAGCACCGACAGCGGCGATTTGATCTACGCGCAGAACCGCAAAGCGACGTACGTTCTTTCATACGCGACCGGCCAGGTAGTCGGGAGCTTTGACCTGGTTTCCTATGGCGCGAGCCTCTGCTCTGACAAACGCGGCAACGTTTTTATTCCAGCTGACAAAAAAGGGTATATTTACGAGTACGCGCACGGCGGAACGACGCCGATTGCGCAGTTGTCCGATGAGGATAACGAGACCCCGGGCTGCAGCGTGGACCCAATCACCGGCAACCTAGCGGCCGCGAACTTTTAT